>DOCD01000015.1:0-540 GCA_003503945.1 Clostridiales bacterium
TCGCCGCCGTGTTCGCCGCAGATACCTACGTGAAGCTTCTTGTTTGCGCCCTTGCCGAGCGTTACAGCCATATCCATAAGCTTGCCTACGCCCTTTGTGTCGAGACGGGCGAACGGGTCGCTTTCGTAAATCTTGTTAGCGTAGTACGAAGGCAGGAATTTGCCTGCGTCGTCACGGCTGAAGCCGAAGGTCATCTGCGTTAAGTCGTTAGTGCCGAAGCAGAAGAAATCGGCTTCCTGAGCGATTTCGTCGGCAGTGAGCGCCGCACGGGGTATTTCTATCATAGTGCCGACTTCGTATTTAAGCTTAACGCCCGACTCCTTGATAACCTCTTTCGCGGTCTTTACAACCGTTTCTTTAACGAACGCAAGCTCTTTTACTTCGCCCGTCAAAGGAATCATGATTTCGGGAACGACTTTCCAGTCGGGATGTTTCTTCTGTACGTTGATAGCCGCTTTGATTACCGCCCTCGTCTGCATAACAGCGATTTCGGGATAGGTTACGGTTAAGACGGCAGCCGCGGTGTCCCATCATGGGGTT
>DOCD01000015.1:882-14208 GCA_003503945.1 Clostridiales bacterium
ATGGGGTTGAACTCGTGCAAATCGCTTATAATCTGTTTAATCTGCGCAACGGTTTTACCCTGAGCCTTTGCAAGCGCCTCGATGTCCGCTTCCTCGGTGGGAACGAACTCGTGAAGAGGCGGGTCGAGGAAACGGATAGTTACGGGCTGACCTTCCAGAGCTTCCATAAGTCCTTCGAAGTCCGCCTGCTGCATGGGCTCGATTTTAGCGAGCGCAGCTTCTCTCTCTTCTACGGTGTCGGAGCAAATCATTTCTCTGAAAGCGCCGATACGAGCGGGGTCGAAGAACATATGCTCGGTACGGCAAAGGCCGATGCCCTGCGCGCCGAATGCAGCAGCCTGCTTCGCGTCCTTAGGTGTGTCGGCGTTAGTCCTTACGCCAAGCTTCTTATATTTATCCGCAAGCGCCATTATCCTGCCGAAGTAGCCCGAGTTGGGGTCTGCGGGAACGGTAGGGATAAGGCAGTCGTAAATTTTACCGGTGGAGCCGTCAAGGGAAATTTCGTCGCCTTCCTTGAATACCTTGCCTGCAAGGGTGAAGCGCTTCTTTTCCTCTTCCATCTTGATGTCGCCGCAGCCGGATACGCAGCAGGTACCCATACCGCGCGCAACAACCGCCGCGTGGGAAGTCTGTCCGCCGCGAACCGTCAAGATACCCTGAGCGAACTTCATGCCTTCGATATCTTCGGGGGAAGTTTCAAGACGAACGAGAACGACTTTCTTACCCTTCTTGCCTTCGGTAACCGCGTCTTCCGCAGTGAACACGATGCTGCCCGCAGCCGCGCCGGGGGAAGCGGCGATACCCTTTCCGACAACATTAGTCTTGTTGGCTTCCTTCAAAGCCTTCGTATCGAACTGAGGGTGAAGAAGCATATCCAGAGATTTTGCGTCAATCTGCATAAGCGCTTCTTTTTCGGTAATCATTTTTTCGTCTATGAGGTCGCAAGCAATCTTGATTGCGGCTGCCGCGGTACGTTTACCGTTACGGGTCTGCAACATATAGAGCTTACCCTTTTCGATTGTGAACTCCATATCCTGCATATCGCGGTAGTGCTTTTCAAGCGTATCGCATACTTCGAGGAACTGCTTGTACACATCGGGCAGAACTTTCGCCATTTTCGCGATGGGCATCGGGGTGCGGACGCCGGCTACGACGTCTTCGCCCTGAGCGTTCATAAGGAATTCGCCCATAAGCCCTTTTTCGCCCGTTGCGGGGTTACGGGTGAACGCAACGCCCGTTCCGCAATCGTCGCCCATGTTGCCGAACGCCATCATCTGTACGTTTACGGCAGTACCCCACGAATAGGGAATGTCGTGGTCCATACGATAGACGTTTGCACGGGGGTTGTCCCACGAACGGAAAACGGCTTTGATAGCTTCGAAAAGCTGTTCCTTGGGGTCGTCGGGGAAGTCTTTGCCGAGCTGAGCTTTGTACTCTGCCTTGAACTGATATGCAAGATTTTTGAGGTCGTCGGCGGTGAGGTCAACGTCGTATTCGACGCCCTTTTCTTCCTTCATCTTGTCGATGAGCTTCTCAAAGTACTTTTTGCCTACCTCCATAACGACGTCGGAGAACATCTGAATAAATCTTCTGTAACAGTCCCAAGCCCAACGGGGATTGTTTGATTTTTCAGCTATTGTGTTTACTACGTCTTCATTGAGCCCGAGGTTTAAGATGGTATCCATCATACCGGGCATGGAAGCCCTTGCACCCGAACGAACGGAAACAAGCAAAGGGTTTTCCTTATCGCCGAACTTCTTGCCGCAGACTTCTTCCATCTTTTCGATGTATTCCATAATTTCTTTCTGAATGTCGGCGTTGATTTTTCTGCCGTCTTCATAATACTGCGTGCAGGCTTCGGTTGAAATTGTAAAGCCCTGGGGTACGGGAAGCCCGATTTTTGTCATTTCTGCGAGGTTTGCGCCCTTGCCGCCCAAAAGCTCGCGCATGGTTGCGTCGCCTTCGGTGAAGAGATAGCAATACTTCTGTGCCATTAGAAAATTCCTCCAAATTAATTAATTTTATTAACTATTTAAGTATAATATAATCCGCCGATTAAAGCAAGTGTTTAAGGTAAAATTTGTTAAAAATAGCTAAATTTTTCCATAAAAAAACGGCGTAAGCGAAACCTCGCTATTACGCCGCGTTTAAATCAGTCTTATGTACTCCGACAAGCTTTTGAACGATACGTTCAGCTTGTACGATACGTATTCGCGGATTAAGCGCAGGGCGCGTTTTTCGCCGTCGTCAGTCACGCACTCCTCGTCGAAGGATTTGCCCTGCAACTTCCTTATCACGTTATACGTCACCCTGCTTGCGCCCGCGCCGTCGCCGCATTCGGCGCATATGAACGAGCCCGCGCCCATATCGAAGCGCAGCGCCGTTTGACCGCTTTGAAGGTCGGCGCCGCACACCGCGCATCGTTCGGCGTTTATGCCGTAGCCCGAACGGCTCAGCGCGAACAGAAGGAACTTTATCAGCGCCTGCGTTTCGTTGCCCAAGCACATTTCGGACAGCGCGCCCACCGCGGCGTACAGTATCTCGCGGCATTCGTCGCCCTCGTACGTCAAAGCATTCGCCGCCTCTACCGCCGCGCTCGCCGCGTAAAATTTGTTTACGTCGGTACGTAAATCGTAAAAGCTTTCGTTTTCGGAAGCGTTGATTACGGTATACCTGTCGCCGCGCTTAGATAAAACGTACTCCGCAAAGCAAAAAGGCTGCGCAGCAAATTTGAGCTTCGCCGCCGCCTTTTTAACCCCCTTTATCCCTGCGGAAATTTTCCCGTTTTCCGCCGATAACAGGGTCAGAATTTTATCGTTTTCGCCATAGTCAATAGAACGCAGCATTAATGCATTTACTTTTATTTCCATGTTCACGCATTTCTTTTTCTACGAAAAACAAATGCCGTGAGTTTATCTGCGGTCGTAAAACGGCTTAACGGGCGAAATCAATCCGCCCTTGCCGTTTTTCGGACTTAATAATCTAAAACTTGTTTTTGTAGAAATATGCCTTGAAAAGTTTTAACGCGCGAGCTATCGCGCTAACTTTTCAGCGGCTAATTTTATTATTCGTTATCAAGATGCTTATAAAGCATGTAATAGCTTACGTTGCCCGTTTTTTCGAACATCTTCCAGGCAAGTTCAGCCGCGTCTTTATCTCTTTTCATACGCCACCTCTTAATAAGAGTGTGTGCGATTTAAAATGAATTATTTACACAATTTGCTAAACTGCGGAGAAGCAAACAGCTTACACGCAATTTAATCGTCATAGCCGAAATCTTTCAATAAATTCGGGCGATTCCGCCAATCTTCTTTGACTTTGACGTACGTCGTCAAAAACACTTTCGCGCCGAGGAATTTTTCCATATCCTTTCTCGCAAAGGAGGAAACCTCCTTTATCGCCGAACCCTGTTTGCCTATGAGTATCGCTTTATGGTTAGGCTTTTCGCATATTATGTCGAGGTTGACTTCATATACGCCGTTTTCCTGTTTTTCGAAGGTATTTATAACGACGGCTATGCCGTGAGGAACTTCCTGACCGAATTTAAGTAAAATCTTTTCGCGCATTATTTCCGAAACCATAAACTTTTCGGACTTATCGGAAACGATATCCTCCGCGATTACCTTGTCGCCTTCGGGCATTTTAGCCGCAAGATATTCTTCGAGCTTGCCGATATTCGTAAACTTTCGCGCAGACACGGGCAGAATATCGCAGTCTATACCGTTTTCGTAAAACTTTTTCACATCGGCGGGTATATTTTCTTTGGGCATTATATCTATTTTGGTATAAGCTATCGCCATAGGCGTGCCGTCCGACATATACTTTTTTATAAGCGCGATATCGCCGTCGGAAACGCCGCCGTGCCCGTCGTGAACGTACAAAATAAAATCGACGTCCTTTGCCGCCGTTTCGGTAGTTTTAACCATTTGCGCCGCAAGACGGCTGCCCGCCTTGTAAATGCCTGGGGTATCCACGAACACAAGCTGATAATCGGGCTTTGTGAGTATGCCCATAATCGCGTCGCGCGTGGTCTGGGGCTTGGGCGATACTATCGCCACCTTTTCGCCCACAAGCACGTTGACGAGCGTGCTTTTGCCCGCGTTGGCTTTGCCGATAACGCCTATAAAACCGCTCCTCATCTCGAATACCCCGCTTTTTCAAGCACTTTTTCTTCTTTTTCGCGCATAACGCGCTTGTCCTCTTCGGTCATATGGTCGTAACCGAGCAAATGACATATGCCGTGCGCGGCAAGATAATTGAGCTCCCTTTCGAACGAGTGCCCGTATTCCTCCGCCTGCTCCTCCGCGCGGCGCACGCATATAGCTATGCTGCCTATAAACAGATTGCCTTCCTCGTCGATATCGGCGGGGAAGTTCTTCTTTTCAAGCTTTTTTGCGAAAATGCCGTCGAGCGACGGAAAACTTAAAACGTCTGTCACCTCGTCTATTCCGCGATTTTCGCGGTTGAGCCTGCGTATTTCCTGCTCGTCGACGGTTACTATTTCCGCGGACAGGTTGCAGTCGCTTTCAAACTCTTCTTCAAACGCCTTAGAAAGCGAGGTAAAATCCCGCTCGCTGTAAATAATAATTTTCATAATCACTTCTTCTTCGAAACGGAAAGTTTGGGGTACGCCACGCGCGAGTGGTAAACGCCCGTAAGCTGATTTACTATAGTGCTCTTTACGATAGTGAGCTCGCGCATGGTTATGTTGCAGTTATCGAACTGACCCAAATCCAGCCTTTCTTCGATAAGTCCTCTTACGAAAGCTTCGACCTTTTCGGGCGAACGGTCGGGAAGGGTACGCGTCGCCGCTTCAGAGGAGTCGGCTATCATAATGAGCGCGGCTATCTTGGATTCGGGTATAGGCCCCGAATACGAATAGTTGTCGATATTCAGTTCGCCGTCGGAAAGCTTGAGCGCCTTATAGTAGAAATATTTAATGGGCATAGTGCCGTGGTGCTGAATAGCGACGTCCGCGAAAAACTCGGGCAAATGGCTCTTCTTTATAAGCTGAGCGCCGTTGCGCGTATGCGAGCGGATAATATCGACCGAAAGCTCGGGCGTGATGTCGTCGTGGAAGTTATAATCGGTCTGGTTTTCGGAGAACATTTCGGGCGCTTTGAGCTTGCCCACGTCGTGATAAAACGCCGCCGCGCGCGCAAGCTCGGGGTCCTCGCCAATCGCCTTTGCACACGCTTCGACAAGCTGAGATACGACTAGCGAGTGGCTGTAAGTGCCGGGGGCGTTTTCCTTCAATTTCTTTATAAGCTTTGCGCTGTCGCCGGTGAGCTCCCTTAAACGGAAAACCGTCATTTCGGCGAAAAACCTTTCGCATACGGGCAGAATGAACATATACAGCATTACCGAAAGTATGCAGCTCAGCGCGCCGAATATAAGCAAATCGAGTATATCGCCCGCCGTGTATGTCGCAAGACTGACGGGAAGAATAATCACGCAGTTTATCACCTCGACGGGAATCAGCAAAATAAACGCCAGAAGCACGCTCTGGAACCGCGTTTTAACCGAATTGAAAACGAATACCGCGACTATTCCCGAGCAGAACGTGCAAAGTAAGCACGCATAGCTCTCGAACATATAATCGCGCATCAGGGTCAGGTTTGTAAACCTGTCTATAATAAGCATCATGAGCGCGTAAACCGAATTTATGAAAATCGCGTCGCGCCGTCTGAAAAGTGTGACCGACATCAGTGCGAGGAAAGCCACGGGGCGCGACATACGGTGAACGTACTTCATTGTGAACACGAGCGCGAAGGATATATATATTATAAGGAAAAGCTCGGTTGTTTTCGAGTATCGCGACAAAACGGCTTTATTTTCAAAGAAAAAGTAGCAATACAGCATTGCCGAAAGCACGGCAAAAGATATCGCCACCGTTAAAAGCGACTGCTGGTTTTGAACAAAGTAGCCCAAAAAGCCCGAAGTTCCTTCTTCGATAAGCACCATACAGGCTACCATTATATAAAGCCCCAGAGTGCCCGTAACGAAAGAAACAAGACTTTTTGCTATATCTTTTTTACTCAGTTTTGTTACCGTCTGCACCGGATAACCTCCTCTTTTCGTCGTCCTTGTCGGCTTTGTCGTAAGCCCTGACTATTTTCATAACCATAGGGTTGCGGACGACGTCTTTATCGGTCAAGTGAATTATACCCACGCCCTCTACGTCCTTTAAAACTTCCGCGGCGTGGTCGAGCCCGCTCGATTTGCCCGACGGCAGGTCAATCTGCGTTGCGTCGCCGGTAATAACCATTTTGCTGCCGTCGCCGAGACGGGTTAAAAACATTTTCATCTGTTCGCGCGTGGTGTTCTGCGCCTCGTCTAAAATTATGAAAGCGTTGGAAAGCGTCCTGCCGCGCATATACGCAAGCGGAGCTATTTCAATCGAACCGCGCTCCATAAGCTTTGTGTAGGTTTCGAGCCCGAGCATTTCCTGCAAGGCGTCGTATAAGGGGCGAAGATACGGGTCGACCTTATTTTGCAAATCGCCCGGCAGAAAGCCGAGCTTTTCGCCCGCTTCGACCGCGGGTCGGGTCAAAATAATTTTATCCGCCTGTCTGCTTTTCATCGCCTGCACGGCAACGCACACCGCAAGATAGGTTTTGCCCGTGCCCGCGGGGCCTATGCCGAACGTAACGGGGTTTATCTTAATGCTGTCGATATACTTTTTCTGCCCTACGGTTTTGCACTTAACGGGCTTTCCGCGGTAAGTTATCGCGACCGTATCGGAGGAAAGCTTGGTTATATCCTGCGCCTTGCCCTCGCGCGCGAGTTCCACGCAGTACTCCACCCTGCCTTTATCCGGGGTATCGCCGCCGCTTACGAGCACAGAAAGGCTTTCGAGTACTGCCGCGGCCTGCGCAGCGCGCTCCTCCGAGCCCTCGATTATAAACGTAAGCCCCTCGACGCGGATTATTACGCCCAGCCCGCGCATTATTATATTTAAATTTTCGTCAAACGTGCCGAGAAGCTTTTGAAGCTTGTCCATACTGCCCGCTTCGACTTTTTTAATGCAATCAGACATATTAATTCTGTTTGAAATTACTCCATATTTATACTTAACTTATGCAAACACGTAAAATCTATTACGTAAACCACTCCTCCGTCGGCGGGAGCTACCGTGTGCGAACGAGAAATTATTTTATCCGCACCGAGAAGCACCGACGAGTAAGCGTTTTTAAGGTTTTCGTCGCTTTCGCAATCCGCAAGGTATTCCGCGCGCCCCGTATACTCCACCTCGGCATATCCGACGGCAAGACAATCCGCCCGCCGGTCGCCTACAAGGGTATAAGCGGCGATAATTTCGTCGCCCTTTTTTACGCTGTCGCCGACGCCGACGACCGCAGTGCCGCATATCGCCGCGACGTATTTGATTACGCCGTCGACGTCGGATACGAGCGGAGTGCGGCTGACGCCGCCGCCGTGCTCTTCGTCAACCTGCACGTCTACGTGAAGTATGCTGCCGCGCTTTTCGATATTGCAGAAGGTGACCTGCGGCAAGGCGAGTATTTTACCGGTAGCCGCGGGCGCGTCGAAGCCCGAGCAAAGCGAAAACTCCTTTGCGCCCGAGGAATAAATTATGCGCTTTACCTCCGGCGAGAGATAGTTGCCGCTGCCCTCCACGTTTATTTTGAAAACAAACGAATTCGATACCCAGGCAACCGCAACAAACGCCGCCGCCCCGACTAAAAGCCCCGCGCGCATAGCCGCCCGCTTTATAAACGCCGTGCGTCTGCTTTCGCCGTACACACGGATATTATAACACGGCTTTGCGAAAATTGCAAAAACTTTTTTAATATCTTTATCTTTTACCGAAAATATAAGCTTTGCACCCTCTTTTTTACAGTTATAGATGCCTATTTCCGCCTTTTGAAGCTTTTTTACCGCAAGTTCTAATGAGGAAGTTATCGAAACGGTAGTAAAATCAGTCAATTTTTACCCCCTTAATCTTGCCTTTGATGAATAAATCCTGCTCGAAATACTTACCCAAAGTGAGCCCTTCGCCCTCGATTACAATTTTGTTTTTACGAAGTACGAGCACGATTTTTTCCGCGGAATACTCCGACACTCCTTTCACGCTTCTGAAATACCCGCCGAAATCGGGAACGACCGAAAACGACTTCAAGGTATCCGCGCCGAGCTCGGACAAAATCTGTTCTAAAAGTTTCATAACATATAATATGAAACAAGGCTTATCCCTTATACCAAACGCGCCGCGCGGAATTTCCGCGCGGCGCGTTATTTGATTTTTACGCTACAACCGTAAACGATACGACGCAGTTTACGTTTTCAACAGTACCGAACAATTGAGACATATTCGTGGTACTGTTACTGTCTTTATAGAATTTCGAACCGGAGTTCTGTACTCCATCCGCAACAACCCAGTAAGACGTATCCAACTCTATATAATGGCTTGTTGATTCCATAAAGGGTCTCCATTTTTCAAACTTATCGGTATTTTTACCTTTTATTAAGTAAGATACGATATAATCGCCGCCATTACGTACCTGAATACAGATTGCATTTGACCAATAACGGAACACTTCTACCGTATAACCTTCGATAACGAGCGTATCTGCCGTAAACATACAATTGTTATTACCGATGGATTTTCCGTTTGTAACTTTACCCCAACTCCAGCCCATATCGGTGTAGCCGTTGCCGTCGTATTTTGTGTAATACCACTCCGTACCGTTTGCCGATAAGTTCATTTGCAATTTAAACTTCATCCTCGAATACAGCAGAGTATCCGTCTTTTTAAGCGTATCCGCCTCGCTTACGAATTCGGCGTCCTTATACCATTTATAGAACGCGGCGCCTTCCGCAACCGTTAAGTTAAGCCCGTTTGCTTCCGCGTTGGGGCTGCCGCCCGCCGCAACGGTGCCGCTCACCTCTAACACGTCGCGCTTTACGCCCCAGACGGGATAATAAACGCTGTAAGTTACGGTGCTGTCGCAGAATACGAGGTTATCGCCGTCGAGATAGGTCCAGCCGAGGAAATAGTATCCCTCCGCTTTCGGCTCGGACAACTCAGTTATACCCTCTTCCACGTCGCTTACCGTAAATTCGTTTGCCGCAGCCGAACCGTCGTAAGTAAAGCTTACCTTGTCGCTGATAATTTTAACTTCCCTGATTGTCTTTTTGGAGCAGACGACCAGAATATCCGCAGCGCCCTCGGGCATTACGAATGTGATACAATCGTCCTTTTCGACGAGGTTCACGTTTTGCGACGAGGATACCGTATTTACGGTGAACCCGTCTATCGCGGGAAGTACTTTTACCGTTTCGCCGCATTTAACGAAGGTATCCGCGCCGAAAAGCTTATGCTCGGCTTCGAAAACCGCGTTTGCCTCGCTTTCGTCGGCGACGGTAAGCCCGAGCTTATAATATCTGTCGCTTACGCTGTTTTGCGTAATTGTTATTACGAACAGGATTTTACCTTCCGCCTCGGTCGACGCGACCGTTACTTCATAACCGTTCACGAACGTTGAAGCAGTCCTTGCGTCGAGTATTCCTTTTATATAATTTTCGAGCGCGGCGCAGTCGAGCAGTTCCAGATTGGTCGTTACGCCGTTTGAAAGCCCGAATTCGGAAAGCTTAAAGCCGTTTGCGTTCAAAGTATATTCTGTGTACGCCCAGTTGCCTTTCGCGTTTACCGAACCGCCGTTTGTTCCTATGAAATAATGGTCTGCACCCACGGGAACCCAAACCTGTTCTCTTCTGAAATGACGCCAGTTTTTATCGCCGTCGCAGGTTATTTCATTGTAATATACGTTGAGCAAGGTTGTCGTGGCTCCGTCCGTTTCGCCGCAGTTATAGAAGGGCGCGTCGTTTGTGACGTTGGCATCGAAAGCGGTGTATCCCGTAAGCGTACCGCCCTGCAAATAGACGCTGTCCGCAAGGAATGTAACCGACCTTATGCCGTAGTTGTTCAAAAACGCCAGCTTGCCTACCGTGACTATATTCGACGGAACGACTACGTTTTTGAGCATAGCGTTCGCAAAAGCGCCCTCGGATATCGCCGTAACCTTGTATTCCCTATTGCCGAAAACAAACGAATTTTCAAGCTTTAAAACCGAGTTTTCGGCGGTGAAAGGTTTGATTTCAGTTTCGCCGAAGCCCGTTATCGCATAGTAACCGCCGTTGTCCTCGAAGAACGTGTAAATTACGCCGTTTACCATAATTTCGGTCTTTACGTACCAGCCGTACACCGTTTTCACGCCGTCTACGGTGACAATATCCGAAACGTTTTCAAGCCTGTCGCCCGTAAATTGCGGGTTATCGTACCAACCGAGGAAAGTATAGCCGGCAAGGTCGTAACCGTTAAGCGCTTCTTCGTCGCCGAGCGCCGCCGTTACGGGCTGAATGAGCCCCGAGAAATCGAACGTGACCGCCTGCGCCTCTTCCGACGATTTATAAACGCTCACTCTGCCGTCGACAATCGGAAGAACTCCGCCTTCCTCGATAACCACCGACGCGGGCAGCCTTTCGCCGTTTGCGCCGATATATATAAGCTTTTGTCCGTCGCTTGCAAATTCGGGGAAAGCGCTTACAAGATTTACTGTTGAGCCGTATCTTACTTCGAGCGTCCTTTCCACGTCCTCGCCATCGTACACGTCGAGGAAAACCGTTTCGAGCACGTTGGAGGCTATGTAATCGGTCGAGTTTTTATTAGCCGAGAAGCAACCGAACACGGGCGTGTAATGGCTACCCGCCGCCGCTTCGAAGATATGTTCTTTATCGAAGCCGTAGGTTTTTTCAACGTAGCCGTAATAGTCGGGCGCTGCCACCGTGCCGAACTCGGGCAAGCTCGGCGCGTATAAGTAATTTTCGTCGGCGCCGTCGAACGTAGCGGTTATACCCTCGCGGTAGGTGTTCAAATCGAGCGTGAAGGTCACGAAGCTCTGAACCGCGCCGTACGCCTTTATGCCGCTTATGCCCTGTTCGTCGCTGCGGGTTATAGCCGCGTAAAGCTCGGTAAGCGCGCCGCCCGTAAGCTCCTTAGCTTTTATATCGAACGCGTAGTAATTGCCGCCCATATCGCCGAATTTGGAAAGCGCACCGCTTGCCGCGTTGCCGTATTCGGAAACGCCCTGTCCGTTTATCGCAACTTTCATACCGGCTATATAATTTGCTATGTTTATTCTGCTGTCGGTCTGCACCTGCTGCATCTCGAAAAGGTTATAAGTCTGCGGGGTGGTAAGTCCGCTGCTCACGTTAACGTCCTTTACCGCCATATTCATAATTGTAGACCACGTCGACGGGTTCATACCCAGAAGCCACGCTATAGGCGACTGTTTGTTGAAAAGATTGTCGAGCAAATACTCGATAGTCATTATCTTGTATTCTTCGCCGTCCGTACCCATATTTCTGGACAGGGTTATAAGTCCGTGCGAATAAGTGATGCCGATATCTGCGGCGTCCCATATAAACGTCTTCTTTTCGAGCCGCGCCGCAAGCGTGAAGTATAGCCCGCCGTCGTTGTCAAAACCGAGAGTCAGCGTCACGTTGTTTAAACTTACGTCGCCAGCGACTATAATGTTTGCCTTAATCGTGCCCGTATACGTATACAGCTTATATATATCGCCGTTATCGTCGGTAAGTATATTTTTAACGTCGGACAAAAGCGTTGCGATAAAACCGACTTCGATATAGTCGTCGGGGTTAATCTTGTTTTTGTCGTTATCGTCAAACGTTGCGGGGTTTGCTTCAAGGCTCAGCCATGCGCTGTCGCCGCATGTTACGCTTGCAGACACTACGTGGTTTTTCTTATCGGCAACTATTTTTATCGTTCCGATTTTTACGCCCGCCGCAGCTTCAAGGATATCGTCGATGTTGATTTCCGCCGTGCCGCTCTCCTTATCGAACTTAAACGACTCCGACAGGTCCATATTCAGGAACGCATACAAAACGTCGGTTAAAATAGTGTTTTCGCCCTCGGCATAAACCTGTATGTTCTCTTCGCCCGAAGAGTATGCAGCATTCCCGCCGAGAAGTTTTACCAAGTTGGTATCGGTGATAATCCTTACTATCTGCTCTATCGCCGAATACAGTTCGTCCGCGCCCGTTTTGAATTTGAGGTCGGCGAATTTGAGGTTTCCGACCTCGGTCAGCGAAACGTAGATGTTGCGCGCCGAATAGCTTAAAGACGCTTCCGCGGCCGTGCCGTTGATTACGAAATGCAAATCGGTTTTAAAAAGATTGTTGCCGAGCCTTTCGTCGGTAAGGTTTTCGGTGTAGTATGTTTCGCCCTTTACGTACACGTTTTCAAGTACTTTAAGTCCGCTTTCCTTTCCGTCGAGAACAAAGTCAACCGAATACGAATCAGTGCCGAGCACGTCCTTCAACGTAAAGCCGTCGAGCGAGTTCAAAACTTCGTTCAAAAGATATTTTGCAAAGCTGTCGATATCCTCGTAGAAATAATACCCCTCTTCGAAAGACTTTAAAATTTCTTTTACGGTAAGCCCTTCGCCCGCTTCCGCAGATAACGAAACAGCGAACTCTTTGACTTTGAGCGAGAGTGCGAGGCAACCGTCCGCATCTATCATAAGGCTTCCGTCGGATGCGTGGTTGATTATAAGTTCGCGCACGCCATCGCCGTCGATATCATCGAACCCGATTGTAAGCCTGCCGGCAAATTCAAGCAATGCGGAAAGGATTTTATTTACATTTTCATTGTACAGAATATCCTTGATTTCAAAATCCCTCGCGCCGTAAGCAGAATAACCCGAAGCCGCGGGGGCGACGGTGTTATCGCCCGACGTTAAGTTTTTAATCGCCGCTATCAGTCCCCCGATAGTTTCCGCAAGGTTATCCGTTTCGGAGCGGTAAACTTTAAGCCCCGTGTCGTTAATTGTGACAATCGCAAAAGGAGTTTCGGAATTTTCGCCGTCGTACGCCGTTTGGTCGTACACGAACCCGAAAGTAAACTGCGTGTTTTCGCCGTTTTGAAGCACGGTTACGTCAAGACTCAACGCGACTTTTACGCCGCCCGACGTCCATATTACTTCGCCCGTGCCGTTAATCAGAGCCGAAACGCCATCCTTTTCATATTTCGCATTGACGGTGAACGAAACGTCTTTGCCGTCGATAATCTTATTTACTTCGTCGGCTACAGAATTTATAAGCGCAATGAAATCGTTTACGTCTACGTAATTTTCTTTGTCAGCGGGCTCTGCAACCTGTTCTTCGCTCGCGCTTACGTTTAGCTTTACTCCCAATGCGGGGATATTGCCCGTAAGCTCGGAGGTCGCTTTTTCGTAGCCGAGCGTTATCTCGCCGAAGCTTACGCCGAGGTCTATCCCCAGCCCG
>DOCD01000063.1:0-349 GCA_003503945.1 Clostridiales bacterium
CTCGGGGCGTTTTTTATTTATCGTAATACTCCTCAAACAAATCGTTGGGGGTACATTCCAAAATATCGCATAAAGCCTGTAAATTATCGTACTTAATGCTTTTCGTTTCATTGTAAATCATTCTGTTAAAATTTTGATAGCTTAAACCCAATTGAATGTACAGCCAATATTTTGTTTTTCCTTTTTGTTTTAAAATATCAAGAACTCTTAGTTTCATATGTAACCCCTACAATAGATAATGTGTACATTATATAGTGAAAAAATACTTGACGAATAGATAAATAAGTTAGTATAATGTATACAATATATAATGTATACATTAGATAAAAGGGTAACGCATATGAGAAAA
>DOCD01000063.1:598-5653 GCA_003503945.1 Clostridiales bacterium
CTTAATTTATTAAGAGGAATAATAATAAATTTAATAGCAGTAGTACCTACGATTATTTTAGGCGCATGCTTTTATGGCGCCTTTGTAAAGGGATTAGGCTTTGTGCCTAATAATGCAACGGTACACTTTATAGTGGGCGGAGTTTTTTCCGGTATTAGCGGTATAATTTTGGTTTCGATTTGTATGTTTAAAGACGGTTTAAAGTTTGTTTTTGATTTTGAAAAACATGTTCCCTATTTTAAGGCATATCGGATTTTTTTAGGTTTGATTGTTCATTTAATTTTAGCTATCGGTGCTATACTAATTATGATTTATTGGAAGGAAAGTTTAACAGTACTAGTTATTGAAAATTCTAATTGGATTATGGTATGTTATTTAGTGGCGGCTATTGCAGTATTTCAAATCTTATACTTTTTAGGAATTTCATTTTGGTACCTTAGCCGTTTAACCTGTTGGACTTGCGGAAATATATTCTGTTTGGTAAAAGATAATTTGATTAGCGAAACGAACAAAGACTATACGGAGTATAAAACAGAAACAGACAGAAAGCAATTAGGTTCTATTTATGCCGGAAATAACGAAGTAGCAAAAGTTTACGGTGACGTTGATACGACTTATTCGCGAGACGTACACGCTGTAACACGAAAGTATAACTGTCATTGTCGAGCTTGTCAAAAGACGTTTCAGATAACAGAAACAAGCCGAGATTATAAAAAATGGGAATAAACAATAAATCATAATTATAGCCTTCCCCTTTAATGACGCTAATTGTATACTATTTGTCGATAATGGCGGACGCGCTTGACAGGGGCTACAAAAAGGAAGAGGATAAGGACAAAAAAGAATAAGTATAAAAAAAGGTTTTCCCTGAATAAGGGAAAACCTTTTTTATTTACATGAGCGCCTTGCCCTGCGCGGTGCCTATTACGGTGAATACCTGTATTTCTTCGCCCGTCTTTGCGTCGACGTAGATATAGTAGGTGTTCCCGCCGTAGGTGCCGTAAAATTCGTAAGCAAGCACTTCTTTATCGTCGAGGGGGATAACCGTCAGGCGCGAGCCCTCGGTTTCGAACTGCCCGTTGAGCGCGCTTTCCGCTTCGCTTTCGGAAATCGAAGCCTTGTCAAGCGTCCTTTCGGTGTGGTTTAAAACGTAGGAGAGCCCTTCCATACCGGTAACTATTCCACGTTCCTCGCAAACCTTAACCTTAATCATATCGGGGTAGATAACAACTCCGTTATGCTCGTAAGCGAAATTGAGGTTGCACGTGGTGCCGTTTTCGCTCGTCCAGACGGCTTTCATATTATCGAAGCCGAGCGAATTTAAGAAGTCCTGCGCGATATCGATACATCTGTCAACGTCGAAATTCTTCTGCGAGCAATCCTTATAGCTGTTGAACATTACCACTTTGCCGCCCTTTTTGGAAAGCTGCGCCGCCATTTCGCCGTCGTTGGTGGTGAGCACGAGGTTGTAGCATTCGAGCTGCTTTGCAACCGTTTCGCCCGTGCAGCGCACGTCGCTCACGTTGTATTTTTTAAAGTAACCGCGCGCGAGCTCTTCCGCCTTAGTTGCGTTTATTTCTTCAAGCGCCTCTAAATTTTTGGGGCTTACCTTCTTTATACTGTCGGAGAAAGGTCCGTCGTTGATTTCCTTGGGGGTCTCTACCGAATTGTTCTGCAAATCGCCGAACGACTTGAACATAAGGTTGTTTTCCTTGCCCTTCATTGCGTTTATCATATCCTTTTCGGAGCAGCAGGAGGCAAGCTCGTTCAATATGCCCTTCATCTGCGTATTTACTTCGTACATATATTCTATGGAAGCCTTCTGGCTTTCGGTCAGCTTTTCGCCGCGTGCGACCGCGTAAAGCATAGACTGCGCGCTGTCGCCCATTTTGTTTACAAACGAAGTCATGTTCTGCGTAAGCTGGGTTTCGACGGGCATTCTTTCGAGAATGGTTTCCGCCATTTCGCTTTCTATTGCAATCTGCGTTAAAAGCTTTACCTGGTCGGAAGAGGAGTTGGAAACTCTCGCCTTGGAAAGGTTGGAGTTGAGGTTGTCGACAACCGAGTTAAGCTCGTATACGGACTGAGTGTGAACGCCCGCCATATTCGCTTCCATGCCGTTCATATTCATCCAGCCCAGCGTCATCATTGTGCCGAGGGCGAGGGTGGTTACGCCGAGCGAGATAACCGCCGCAAGCCAGCCGCCGAAGCCGGGTGCGTGCTGCCTTTCCTTGCGGTTCGCGCGCTTTTCGGCGCGTACCTTCAAGCGGTGTTCGCGGCGCGCCTGTCTTTCGGCAGCCGCGGCTTCGCGTTTTGCGACCTTCGCTTCGGTTTTAGCCTGACGCTCCTCGGCTTTGCGCTGCATGCGCGCTTCCTTGGTTTCGTGCTTTAACATATCCTTGCGCTCGCGCCTTTTTTCGCGGCGCTCGGCGCGTTTTTCCTTGAAAGCCGCAATTGCGTCAAGCCTCTTTTGCTTGTGTTCGAGCTTCTTTTCAAGCCTTCTTTGTTTCTTTTCAGCCCTGATTTTAGCCGCCTGCAGCTTCTTTTCGGCGCGCGCCTGTTGCTTTTGAAGCTTCTTTTCGCTCGGTTTTTTTGCGGTTTTGCTTCTCTTTGCGGGCTTTTCGGCTTTTTTGGTATCCGCCTTTTTTGCTTTCGCCGCGGCGGGTTTTTTGTCCTTTACTTCCGCGGCGGGTTTCTTTCCCTTAATTTCCGCAGCGGATTTTTTTGCGGGCTGTGATTTTTTTGTTTTTGTCGTCTTTTCGACTTTGCGCGTAAGCTCTTCGGCTTTTTCCGCGCCGCTGGGAATTTTTTTACTCACTTGATTTTCCTCCTTAAATTGCAAATACGTGTTTACCGATAGTGGTAACCGTCTGTCTGCCGAATATCCACGAGCTCGTAGCCACCGCGGGGTTATAATAGTATAAGCAACCGTAAGTGGGGTCCCAGCCGTTCATAGCGTCGGAAGCGGCGTTTAAAGCCGTCTTGTCGGGTTCGAGATTGATTTGCCCGTCCGAAACCGCAGTGAATGCGTGCCTTTGGTAAATTACGCCGGAAATAGTGTTGGGGAACTGCGACGAAGCGACCCTGTTCAACACGACCGCGCCGACGGCAACCTGACCGGTATAGCTTTCGCCGCGGGCTTCCGCGTAAATACATTTGGCGAGAAGATACAGGTCGGAATTGGTGTAATTCGGGTTATTCGACGACTGATTGTTTTTCTTGTCGTTTTCGAGGACTTTAACCGAATCGTTCATTCCCAGAGCCTTGTAGGTTTCGAGCCCCGCAACGCCGTCGGGGGTGAGCCCGTTCTTTCTCTGGAAGGCTTTGACGGCTTCCACGGTGCCTTTGCCGTAAATTCCGTCTACCGCGCCCGAATAGTAGCCCCATTGTTTAAGGCGTCTTTGAAGTTCCTTGACTTCACCGCCGCTTGCCCCCTGCCTTAAAACCGCGGTCTGAACGTAGGGCGAAGAGGCGTAGTCTTCGTTTGTATAAACTGTGTTGAATACGGCCGTGGTCGCGCCGACAGCGGCAATCGCTACGGTTGCCAGACCGATTCTAAGTGCTTTTTTCATTTTTCCTCCTTGCTCCCCTGACGGCGAGCCTAATATGTTTAATTTTCGGAATAAATTTCCGCTGTTGCAATTATTATGAATAATATAAAAAAAGTTATTCACAATGTTTTAGCAAAAAAGCCAGCCGCCTTCCTTGGGGCGGAAGGCGGCTAGTCGTTGTTTATACTCTATTTGTTTTTAAACTTATTTATTATATCCATTATTATCGAGCGGTACTGCACGTCCGCAGTGCCCGAGGTGAAGCATAAGGGGGGATAGATTACGCACCACCAGTTGTCGCCCGTGCCCGTGCCGAGCTCGATTATTAGCGCGTCGTATATTCCGCTTTCAAGGGTTAAGTCGCCGTAAACGCGGGTGGGGAAGTTTTCCGCGCGCACGCTCGCCTTAGAGGTGTAACCAAAGCCGTTTTGCTTTAAAACACGGTCGCATACCTCTTCGATTTGCGGAAGAATGTCGCCTATAACCTCCATTGCAGTCTGCTTGTCCGTGCATTTCGCGGCGTAGGGGGTAATGAATTTAACGACCTCGTCTTTGACGATGTATTTAACGCTCTGGTCGATTTGTTCGTTTGAGTTCGCGCGGACGTGTATTCTTAAATAATCGTTTTCCGCCTGCGCGCTTTTTGCCCCGCTTGCAAATAAAACAGTCGCGATAATAGCCGCAATAATTAAAACCGTAATAAAAAACTTTTTCATAAATTCACCTCAGGCAAACTGTTAAAACTTGCTCGAACTTATAACGGCTTGCCTACGTTGTTTATTGCCGCAGGTGAAAATATTTATACGTTCATTTTAAAAAATTTTTAATCGCTGCGTAATTTTAAATTATGTGGCAATTTGCGCCGAAATTGCGTATACTTTTAATACCCGCAATAAATTTTAAAAAAATATCGAATTTATAGAAAAAACGCTTGCATTTTGTTATTAAATTTGATATATTAGTTAAGCGTTCGGGAGCTTAGCTCAGTTGGGAGAGCAACTGCCCTACAAGCAGTGGGTCACAGGTTCGAGCCCTGTAGCTCCCACCAGAACAGTGCGGAAGAATAATATGCGGGAGTGGCTCAGTGGTAGAGCGTCACCTTGCCAAGGTGAATGTCGCGGGTTCGAATCTCGTCTCCCGCTCCAAAAATTCTTTCGCACTGTTTTTTTAATGGCGCTATAGCCAAGTGGTAAGGCCAGGGTCTGCAAAACCCTAATGCCCCGGTTCAAATCCGGGTGGCGCCTCCAACAAAAATGCCTTGGCTCAAACCAAGGCATTTTTCATTTACGTAAACGCAAGGGACGTAAAAACCGCCCTCGCAGACAAATATGTGATTAAGCAACAACAATTGAATAAAATTTACGCGCCGCTGTGGTGGAATAGGCAGACGCAAGGGACTTAAAATTTTTGGCAGAAAATAATTAACAGAAAATGAACATAAAAACTGAAAACTTAACAAAAATGTATGCTCGTGTGGTGGAATAGGCAGACGCAAGGGACTTAA
>DOCD01000118.1:0-2296 GCA_003503945.1 Clostridiales bacterium
CCTTAAAAATATCAGCAAGCCGTTTTACCGAAATTTCTTTTCCGCGCGCATTTCTGGAAAGCTCGTAATTCTGACAGAATACGCACTTTAACGAACAGCCGCAGAAAAATATGCAGCCGCTGCCGTTTTTAAAAGATATCGGCGGTTCTTCGAACGGGTGCAGATAATATTTAGCTATTTTCAGTCCGCCTACGCCGCAGACGCCGTTATTGAATTTTCTGTCGGTGTCGCACATTACGGGGCAAGTTTTACAGTTCACACAGATATTATAATATTTTCGGATTATAATTGCAAGTTTTGTTTGACAAATTTACGTTTAAATAGTATAATACTTCAAAACCTATAAAGAGTGTGCGAGAGAACGGCTCGTTGACCACACAGCAACCTGCTTTGCAAGGTGCTAACGCCGATACCTATGGGATAATATAGACGAATAAACTCCCCGCAGGTTCGGCGGGGAGTTTTAATATGTTCAGAAAAATCACGAAAAACGATAAAGACGTATATTTTGAAATGTCGCGGGTATTCTATTCCTGCGGCGCAGCCTTAACCCCCATAAGCGACGAAAAACGCGAAAAATTCTGGAAAACTATAGTCGACGGCGTTTACGTCAACGGTTATATTATCGAATGTGAAGGTCAGATTGCAGGTTATGCCATTACCGTCCCCTATGCCTCGCAGGAAGCAGGCGGCGTCGTACTCTGGGTGGACGAGCTTTTTGTAAAGCCCGAATTCCGAGGGCGCGGACTTGCAAAGAAGTTTTTTGCGTTTTTGGATACGCTAACGGATAAAACCGCTTTGAGGCTCGAAGCAGAACCGAATAATCGGCGCGCTATAAATTTATACGAAAGCTTAGGTTTCAGACGTATGCCATACGTACAGATGATTAAATATAACGAGGAATAATTTTATGAAAAAGTTGTTTACCAGCGAAAGCGTAACCGAAGGTCACCCCGATAAACTGTGCGACAGAATTTCCGATGCGATAGTCGATGAAATTCTGAAGCTCGACCCCAACGCAAGATGCGCGATAGAATGTTGCGCAGCCTCGGACAGGCTTATGCTAATGGGCGAAGTTTCGGCAAACGCGCAAGTTGATTACGAGGGCGTAGCAAGAAGAACAATAAAGGAAATAGGTTACGATACAGGTACGTTTGCTTACGACAAGTGCGGCGTTACCGTTTCGATACACCGCCAAAGCCCCGATATTGCTATGGGCGTCGACAGCTCAATGGAAAACAAAGCCGGCGGCGCGCCCGAAGATTTGCTGGGCGCGGGCGATCAGGGTATGATGTTCGGGTACGCTTGCAGGGAAACAGAAGAGCTTATGCCTCTTCCTATATCGCTTGCGCATAAGCTTGCTTTAAGACTCACCGAAGCGCAGAAATCAGGCACGCTTCCCTTCCTCCGTCCCGACGGAAAAACTCAGGTCACCGTTGAGTACGACGGCAAAAAACCCGTGCGCGTCGATACCGTAGTCGTTTCAGCCCAACACGACGAAAGCATAACTCAGGAATTCCTTAAAAAAGAAATAATGAAAAACGTAATTTGCGTAATCCCCGAAAATCTGCTGGACGAGCATACGAAATACCTTATCAACCCCACGGGGAGGTTTTTAATCGGCGGGCCCGAGGGCGACAGCGGACTTACCGGCAGAAAGATTATAGTCGACACATACGGCGGCAGATGCGCGCACGGCGGCGGGGCTTTTTCGGGCAAGGACCCCACAAAGGTCGACCGCAGCGCCGCCTATATGGCCCGTTACGCCGCCAAGAACATAGTGGCCGCCGGACTGGCCGATAAGTGCGAGATAGAGCTGGCCTACGCCATTGGCGTGCCCGAGCCCGTGTCGGTCTATGTGGAGACCTTCGGCACCGGCAAGGCGTCTGAGGAGAGGCTTTCGGAGGCCGTCAGGCATATATTTGAGCTTCGCCCCGCCCAGCTAATCAACGCCCTCGACCTGCGCCGCCCCATATACAGGCAGACGGCGGCCTACGGCCACTTCGGCCGCGACGACCTCGACCTCCCCTGGGAGAGGACCGACAGGGTCGAGGCATTAAAAGACTTTCTGAAATAAAGCGGTAATTGCTTTTTGCTTCTTTTTGGCTTCAAAAAGAAGAATCTTTTGTTTCTTTTCCATTTGGAAAAGAAAGGTCTTTATTCGTCACGAAGTGACGAACATAACACCAATAATAAAAAGCCTCGTCGAATGGCGAGGCTTTTTAAGTCCGTTATCTCGCCGCCGTTGGCGGCAAAAAAGACCTTTCTTTTCCCAATGGAAAAGAAACAAAAGATT
>DOCD01000118.1:2425-2588 GCA_003503945.1 Clostridiales bacterium
AGTGACGGACATAATAAGCAAATGCATTAAGTTAAAAATATTTCACTTTTCCTATTGACAAGCTCCGACGCAGGTGATATATTTATAACATCATCAAGTTATAAATATTTCACACGGAGGAACGGAATATGAAATCGAAAGTGACATTAAAGGAAATTGTGGG
>DOCD01000045.1:0-1908 GCA_003503945.1 Clostridiales bacterium
TTACGCTTACGGCACTTCTTGCCGTAAGCGTAACGGTGTTTAACGAGAATAAACCCGCTTATGCGTATACAGACCCGCTGTATAGCTTTTCCGTAAGCAATTACAGCCTTGTTTACGATATCCGTTCCGATTGCAGTATGTCGGTTACCGAAGATATCACGATTAAGTATACGGGCGTTCAAAGCACGGGTTTTATACGCGATATCCCCGTAAACGGCGGAGCACAGGTCAGAAACGTAAGCGTAAACAAGCTTGTAGACGGCTCCGAGCACGACGTCTGGTACGACGTATATTCGGAGGACAGCGATTTTATTTCCGTCGATATAGGCGATTCGAGCCTTAAACGCGGTAAATCGGAAAGTTACAGAATAAAATACGATTATCTTATTACTAACGCAGTCGTCAATAAGAATATGCTTCCGTTAAACGCGGTCGGACACGGCTGGGATTGTAATCTAAATAATATTTCCGTCAAGCTTATTCTCCCCGACGGCTTTGTAAGCGCAAAATGTTATATAGGTCGCGTAGGTACCACTGCTACGCAGGCTTTTAACGAAAGCACCGAAAACGGCAGAAAGGTACTTACCGCTTCAATCGAGTGGTTAGATACGTATAGCGGAGTAACATTCGACCTGACTTTCGAGGACGGTGCAATCAAAAATTTTTCCGACTTTACTCCCTTTATCTTTACACTGATTGCGGCGGTGCTTTTAATTGCACTCGTCGCCGTTAAATTCGCATTCTTCAATAAGAACTTCCTGACGCCCGTGGTAAATTACGAAGCTCCCGATAAAATGGACCCCCTTCTTATGGGTAAGCTCATCGACAACAGCGTCAACAAGGAGGACGTCACTTCGCTTATATTTTACTGGGCGAGCAAGGGTTATATAAAAATCAACCTCGACGACAAAAACGACCCCGTGCTTATACGCATAACCCACGCCCTGCCCGAGCCGTGCCCGTCGTACGAACGGCTGATGTACAACAGCTTGTTCCAAAGCGGCGATATGGTGAAAATAAGTCAGCTCAAATATAAATTTTACAGTACCGTCGAACAGGTCACTTCAATGGTCAACAAACAGACAAAGGGTCTGTACGATAAAAAAAGCGTAGGCATTTCGATTGCGTTTTCGGTACTGAGCGGATTTATCTTGGGGCTTGCGCCGTTCTTGCTTGCACTTTTCAGAGTATCGGCAAAAATGCTTCTCTGGTTCCCCTTTGTCGCGATTGCGCCCATGGTCTTTTTGAACGTGCTCGCGCAGGCGATAGTTTATACAAAGCATAAACTCGATAAAACGAAATTATTTTTATCGGTTGGAGGGATTGTGCTTTTAAGCGCAATTTGCGGAGTTTTCTACGTAATTCTCGTATCCTCGGGCATAATAGGTTTATGGGCTAAAATTACTATGTACGTGATTTGTTGCGCTGTTGCAGCGGCTTCTCCGATGCTTATAACGCGTACGGAATCATATACGCGTTCGCTCAACGATATAATCGGGTTTAAAAACTTCATCGCTCTGGCGGAAAAAGACCAGTTAGAAATGATGCTTGAAGACGACCCGCAATTTTATTACCGCATTTTACCGTATGCGCAGGTTCTCGGCGTAACCGACAAGTGGGAAAATAAATTCGAAGGACTGACCGTCGAGCCGCCGCAATGGCTTTCCGGCAGCTACGTTTCCACTTATATCGAATTCAGCATACTCAACTCGATGATAAGAAATTCATTCGGAAGCATGTCCGCAGGAATGGCTTCCCGCCCCTCTTCGTCCGGCTCTAACGGCGGCGGGAGCGGCGGTTTCGGCGGAGGATTTTCCGGTGGCGGCTTCGGCGGAGGCGGCGGCCGCGGCAGATAAAAAACAAAAAGGTTCGCGGCGTGTTTGCCGCGAACCTTTCTTATTCGCCTAT
>DOCD01000045.1:2196-3531 GCA_003503945.1 Clostridiales bacterium
GTAACTGTTATTTTTGTCGTAATGCCTTCCATAAGCTTTAAATCGATATCGTAATTGCCGAGAGTTTTAATAGGCTGGGTTAGTACAACCTTTTTCTTATCCACGCCGTACCCCGCTTCCTGCAAGGCGTCCGCTATGTTTGCGCCCGTGACGGAGCCGAATACTTTTCCGTTTTGCCCCGCCTTTATTTTCACGGTAAAATTTTTGCCTTTAAGCTCCTCAGCAAGCAGCTTCGTTGCCTTTACCTCCTCCGCTTTATGAAAATCTGCGGCGGCTTTTTTCTGGTTCATATCGTTGAGTTTAGACGCCGTAGCTATTTCGGCAAGTCCTTTTTTTACAAGGAAATTGCGCGCGTAGCCCTCGTTCACGTCGACGACTTCGCCCTTTTTTCCCTGACCTTTGACGTCCTGTAATAAAATAACTTTCATAGGTATTTGCTCCTTCTTATTTAATTTTACAATTAATTGTCCGGTTTGTCAATACTTTTGAATAATTTACGTAAATCGGCACAAATTATAAGCGGAGGGTATTATGAAAGAGTTTAATAACGACATTGCTTGCAGCGTTGAAAAGTGCAAATACAATTTTCACGGCTGCAACTGCACCCTTGATAAAATCACGGTAGGCTGCAACTGCGACGGCAGCAAATGCACCTGCTGCGAAAGCTTCTCGGAAAAGTAAAAAAGACGGTGTCCGCGGGAACTCCCGCGGACACCGTTTTTATTGCAACCACTCTTTAAAAGGCAAATCCGTCATAACCCCGAATGAATTTAAAAGATTTTTATCGTAAATATATGTAGCAACTCCGCTTTTAACGAAATACGAGTTAAACCCGTTCATAATCACGAGGCTGTGCAAACTGTTTGCAACCGCGCCGACGACCAACAGAAGCCCGAACGTAAACGCCGTAAGCACTATTGCGCCGAACACGCCGTCAATGCTGCGGAAAATCACTCCGTCGCGCGCCCTGTCGATAAGTTTAGGCACAAATACGGCTATCAGAATAACTGCAACAAGCATTAAAAGGAACGTGCCCGTGCCTATGATAATCTGCGCTATTTTCAGTGTGGAAAGCCCGATAGCGTTAAGAATATCCGCCGCCCCTTCGAGCACGCCGGCAAGCTTACCTTCAAGGTTCCCCGCAACCGCGATAAAGTCCTGCGCGTTAAACGCAAGATAGTAAGACAAAACGCCCGCGCCGATAACCAACCCCAAAACGAGCAACGACCAGAGCGACGAAGATATCCCGCTCGAATAGCCGTTTTTTATACATAGGGTTATCAGTCCTATAATTAAAAAATCGAAAATATAGTTTTTGAAAAACGCCCATAATCC
>DOCD01000024.1:0-2272 GCA_003503945.1 Clostridiales bacterium
AGAGAGCTGGAAACGGAAACCGTACGCGTGCTTTCGGGGCTTGACGGCGCGGTTATTTCGACGGGCGGCGGCTGCGTTCTGCGGGCGGAAAACGTAAAGCTTTTAAAATCGAACGGAAAGATAATTTATCTTAAAACCCAACCCGAAACGCTTTTAAAGCGGGTCGGCGAGGACTGCGGCAGACCGCTGCTGAGCGGCGATATAAGGGGCAAGCTTTTTAAGCTTTACGCCGAGCGTACGCCGATTTACGAGGCTGCGGCGGATTTTACCGTCGAAACGGACGGGCTTTCGCCCGAAATTATTGCCGATAAAATTACGGAGATACTGAGATGAAAACCGCATTGATTACGGGTGGAACAAAGGGCATAGGCAAAGCAATCGCGCTTGAATTTTTAAAGCAGGGCTATGAAGTGGTTCTGAATTACCACTCGGACGAGCAGTCCGCGCTCGCCACGCAGGAGGAGTTCAATATGCAGGGCTACTGCCCCGTCTTGATGCGAGCGGACGTTTCCGACGCGACCGAGGTTAACCAGATGTTCAGGGAGTTTTTCGGCATTTACGATAAGCTCGACGTGCTCGTGAACAACGCGGGTATTTCGCTTGTAAGGGTATTGCAGGAAACTTCGCAGTCAGAGTGGGAAAAGCTGTTTGCCGTAAACGTAAAGGGCACGTTTTTATGCTGCCGCGCGGTCGCCGACAGAATGATAGGCAACGGCGGCGGGTGCATTATAAATATAGCTTCTATCTGGGGCGAAGTGGGCGCAAGCTGCGAGGTTGCGTATTCCGCGACGAAGGGCGCCGTCATAGCGTTTACGAAAGCGCTTTCAAAGGAGCTCGCCCCGTCGAAGGTTCGTGTAAACTGCGTTTCCCCCGGCGTTATCGATACGGAAATGAATTCCCACCTCACGGGCGAGGAAATCGAGCAGCTTATTTCCGAAATCCCCTTGGGGCGCATAGGCTACCCCGAGGACGTCGCGAAAGCCTGCGCGTATCTTGCCGAAGCGGATTACGTCACGGGCGAGGTGCTGTCCGTCGGCGGGGGGTTCGGAAAATAAATTAAGCTTTTCGGATAAAATGTAAAATTTTGTACAAAAAAAGGAAATCCGCATTTTTTTTTGTATACTTAAATGTGATGAGTGATATTCTGTCGTTAAAACAAAAGACGTTCGCAATAGAAAGTCAGTTTTTGTCCCCGTTTGCGGCAAAGTCGGAAAAAACGCGCGGCAGGCTCAGGGAGGAGCCGCCCTGCGCAATGCGCACCGACTACCAGCGCGACAGGGACAGGCTTATCTATTGCAAGGCGTTCAGACGGCTCAAAAACAAAACTCAGGTGTTTTTTTCGCCCGAGGGCGACCATTACGTGACGAGGCTTACCCACACGCTCGACGTGGCGCAGATAGCGCGCAGCATCGCGCGCGCCCTTTCTTTAAACGAGGACTTGGCGGAGGCGATAGCGCTGGGTCACGATTTGGGGCATACACCGTTCGGGCACAGCGGCGAAAGGATACTCAACAAGCTTTCGCCCACGGGCTTCAAGCACAACGAACAGTCGCTCAGGGTAGTCGACGTGCTTGAAAAGGACGGCAAGGGGCTGAATTTAACCTACGAGGTGCGCGACGGCATAGTTAATCACAAAAAAAGCGGCAACCCCGCAACTTTGGAGGGCAAAAGCGTTTCCTTTGCCGACAGAATAGCTTACATAAACCACGACCTAGACGACGCTGTGCGCGCGGGGATACTTAAACTTTCAGACGTGCCTGCGGATATAATCGCCACGCTCGGCTCGACGTCGAGGGAAAGGATAAACACCGCGATATCTTCTATATACGAAAATTCGGTCGGCAAAGACGATATCAAAATGGACGTCGCCGTTGAAGAGGCCAGCGAAAAGCTTCGCGCCTTTATGTTCGAAAGGGTGTATCTTTCGGGCTCGGCTAAGGGCGAAGAGGAAAAGGCGGAAAGAATGCTTTCGGCTATGTACGCCCACTTTATGTCCCGCCCAGAGGAGCTGCCCGAAACTTATATATATTTACTTGAAGCTTATCCGCGCGAGCAGGTCGTCTGCGACTATCTTTCGTCCATGACCGACCGCTACGCGATATATATGTTCGATAATATCTTTATACCCAAAGGGTGGACTTTTATCGACGAAAAATAAATACAGCGTATATGCGGCGCAATACTGCGTTAAACTGTGCTTTACTTCGGGTCGTTTACTTCATTGTAAACTTCCCTTGTAAATGCGCGTTTGCCTTGTCTTGCTTGCATCTCC
>DOCD01000024.1:2581-2711 GCA_003503945.1 Clostridiales bacterium
TTGTCTTGCTTGCATCTCCGCAGTATTTTGAAAATACTATGTCAACATTGTAAAATCACGGAAAATTTGCGTTAAGCAAATTTTCGTGAACATAAAATTATGGCTACTCCGTTACAAGAGTTTTTAATAA
>DOCD01000134.1 GCA_003503945.1 Clostridiales bacterium
CTGTCAGGGGCGCGCGCGAGGCGACAGTTTCCGCATTTAACCGCGTGTTATACGGCGGCGACAGCCTGCCCGAGGGCGACCTCGAAAGGTCGGCGGGGATGAATTCGGGCGAGGATATCCGCCTCGAAATCAGCCTTACGTCGCAGGTTCGCAATCTGTATTTAAAGGGCTTTTCGGGCGGCGAGCTTTCGGGCGCGAAGTGGTCGCCTACGGACAGAAACGCCTACGTGGAGGACGGGTATCAGGGGCTTTTGGATTACGTTGCCGCGGACGGCATACCTTTTACGCAGTTCGCAAGATATACCGCGCTCAACGGCGGAAGCGACAGGTACGGAATAACCGTGAAAAACGTGGGCGCGAACGGCAAATACGTTTATTCGCCGTACACCGCCGAGCGGATTGACGCGGGCTCGCCCTATTACGACTCCACCGTCCGCGCAAATATATTCACCTCCAAAACCTACTCTTATCAGGCGTATTCGCGCAACCGCAACTGCGAGTGGATAAGTCAGGCGCAGTGGCTCAATCCTTCCGCGCAGCACACCGCCGAAATGCGGGCGTATATCTCTTACGAGGGTCAGTACAGGGCGTTCGTAAGCGATATATACCGAAAAATCGACGAAGATAAGCTTCGTGCGGTTTCTCCGCACATTGTGGAGGTGGGCTCGCCCACGGTCAACACCGTAACCCAGCTCATACGGAGATATTTTCTCGATAACTTCATCTATTCTGACGTACCCGACAAAACGGGCGAGGATTTCGTTTCGGACTTCTTCGGCGGCAATATAGAGAGGGCGAACGCGGCTTACTTCGCTTCGGCGGCGGTATATATGTATCGAGCATACGGGTTTGCCGCAAGGTACGCAGAGGGGTATTATATTCGCACCGAAAAGGTTTTGTCTACCTCGGAAATAACCGCTACGGGCAGGAATTCGCACGCGTGGGCGGAGGTGTACTTCGACGGAATAGGCTGGCTGCCCATAGAAACCACGCCGACCTTCTTTTCCGAGGAGGATATGGAAAAACCGCCCCTGCCCGACGTGGACAATAAGCCGGACGAGCCGACGTCGCCCGAAATCCCTCCCGAAAAGCCCGACGATGAAAAACCCGAGGACCCCGATACAGACAAGCAAAAGCTGACCCCGTCCGAAAAAGCACTCTTAATTTCGCTCAAAGTGCTTCTGCCCGTCTTATGCGTCGCGCTTGCGGTCACGCTTATTATGCTGTCCGCACAGCTTAAAAGGTTTGCCGTGCTGCGCAAAAAGCGCAAAATGCTTGAAGCCCGCGGCGAAGCCTTCGGCAGGGCGGCGTATACGATAATTTCGCGCGATTTCCGCCGCGCGGGCGGGTTCTCCGTAGAAACGCTTGAAAAATTCGGCGTGGAGGAAAAATACGCGTCAAGGTTTTCAGACCTTATCGAAAAGTGCGTTTACGGCGGTTACGAGCTGAACGAAAGCGAAAAATCCTACGTTTGCGACTTTATCGAAAGGTCGGCTTCCGCATTGACGTCGGCTTCCGGCAAAGCGCGGGCGTTATATTACAAATACTGGATATGCGTAGGGCTTTAAAATTGTTGACAATTGCAAAGCGATTTGTTATAATTGATACAGATAATACAGGTATAAGGAGAGAAATATGCTTGAAATTAAAAACGTAACCAAAGTCTACAAGACAAAGGGCGGGGTTGATACCAAAGCGCTTGACGACGTTTCGATAGCATTCCCCGAAACAGGGCTCGTGTTCCTTCTGGGTAAATCGGGTTCGGGTAAATCCACGCTTTTGAATGTGTGCGGCGGACTTGACGAGCCGACTTCTGGCGAGGTTATTGTCAAAGGCAAAAGCTCGAAAAGCTTTTCGGGCTCGGATTTCGACAGCTACCGCAACACCTTCGTCGGGTTTATCTTTCAGGAATACAACGTTTTGGACGAGTTCAACGTGGAGGATAACATCGCCCTCGCGCTCGAGCTTCAGGGCAAGCCCAAGGATAAGGAAAAAATACATAAGCTTTTATGCGACGTCGAGCTTGAAAATTTCGCAAAGCGCAAGCCTAACACGTTATCGGGCGGGCAGAAGCAGCGTATAGCAATCGCCCGCGCACTCGTAAAGGAACCGCAGATAATTATGGCGGACGAACCGACGGGCGCGCTCGACTCGGCGACGGGCAAACAGGTTTTCGACACGCTTAAAAAGCTTTCCGAAACAAGGCTCGTTATCGTCGTTTCGCACGACAGGGAGTTTGCGGAAATTTACGGCGACAGAATAGTCGAGCTCAAAGACGGCAAAATCATATCCGACGTCACCAAAGCAAACGTGCCTCCGCAGACAATCGACGAAAACGTAACGGTTATCGGCGGAAACACGCTCAACATCAAAAAGGGCAGCCGGCTTAATAAGGACAATATCAAGGCGATACAGGATTTCGTTTTGAGCTGCGACGGCGACGTAATCATAACCAAGGGCGAAAAGCAGATTGACAGCTTCAAAAAAGCCAACCGAATGGCGGCTGACGGCGCAACCGAAACCTTCGGCGATACAAATGCGGAGGATATAGAGCTTAAACAGTACTCAAAGGAGGACTCGAAGTTTATCCGCTCCCGCCTGCCTGCGGGTAAGGCGATAAAGATAGGCGCTTCGGGGCTTAAATTAAAGCCCGTAAGGCTTATATTTACGATTTTCCTTTCGTTTATCGCATTCACTATGTTCGGGCTGTTTTCCACGCTTATGGTTTACGACGGCGACTCGGTTGCGAAAAACTCGTTTATGGAAAGCGGGTACGAATTTATCAATCTGACTAAACAATACGCAACTATAGTCAGTTGGGGCGACAACGACACTTACGAATCCTCGCAAAGCGTAAACTTCACGCAGAAAGAGGTTGACGAATTCGCGAAAAAATTCGGTGACTCCACTTTCGGATATTATTCGTTAGGCTGGTCGGGCTTAGACATAGATAACGTAAAAGCAAACGGCAACAAGAAAAACGAATATTATAAAACCAAGATAAGCAAGCTTGCATATCTTTCTACCGCCAATACGTTGCGCAACAATATAACCGCGGGGAAATATCCCGAAAAAGCAACCGAAATTTGCATAAGCCGCTATCTTGCGGAAGGCATTACGTCAGAAAATACCGAGCTGTATAAAGTTGTGCTTGACGATAAGGACAACATAAATTACGACGGCACCGAAACGGTAACTACGGTAGAAAGTCTTGTCGGCAAATATCTCGTTATTTCGTTGAACGGGCGCAGATTTGCGTTTAAAATTACGGGCGTGTTCGACAGCGGCAATGTATCCGAAAAGTACGATAAACTCAAACAGGAAACGGACGGTATGCTCGAATATCAGTATGAGGAATACCTTAAAGAGGGTATGTTCCAGCTTGCGTTCGTATCGGAAAATTTCTACTCGGAGTTTGAAAAGTACGGTATATTTTCAACGGGCGAAAGCATATACATTCGGTACTTCGATTATTGCGAAAATCAGCTCGGTTATAAAGTGACCGAATGGGACGGGAACGAGAATAATCGTTATCTCGATAACAACGTCAAGGCTTTCGGCAGCGGGGATAATACGCTTAAATGTCATTTCTTAGGCGGAGCAAATAAAACGTCGCTTGCGGAAAACGAAGTTGTTTTATCGCTCAATTATATGACTGAGATTATGCGGACGGAAATCTTGGAGCTTTTTACTCAGCTTAACAAAGCGGGCGAGTTCGACGATGAAATCGAATACCCGAAAATGCTTCAAGAAAGCGATAAACAGTATGAAGAGGGAGACGTTAATAAAGAAAACGGATATTATGATTTAAACGGTTGGCACATTTATGATTACGAAGATTATAAGCGGGAGTATCAGAATCGTTGCGAACAGATAAAAGCAGAATATCCCAATGTAAAGTTCGATAATTTGTACCGTGATATCGAGAAATATTTAAACGGTCGTTATTATAATAGCTATGAGGACGAAAACGGCAATTGGCAAAACGAGGAAATAACCCTTTCCAAAGAGGAAAGACTTGCCGCCCTCGACAATATCGTTGCCGTATTTAATAAGCTTCAACCCATTGATTTTAAATTTACCGTCGATGAGTTAAAGGTTATCGATTGCAAATTAGTAGGCTTCCACGAAAGGGATATAGAAAGCAATAATAACGACTCCGACCGCGGTATGTATCTTTCGCAGAGCTTTATCGATAAAAATCTCAATATGCCCGATAAGGGCATGACCGAGAAAATCGAAACCAACTACGTCAAGGAAGAGGGCACTATTTACGGCGGCATTTACGTCGAATACGACAAACAGGCGGCTTCTACCGACAACCTGTTTGCAGCTATCGGCAGAGAAAACAAAAAGGCAAATGACGTATTCTACGAAATAGAAAACTCGCTTTATCAGTCGATAGAAATGGCAAACAACTATGCCGAAATGCTTTCTACAATATTCCTCTGGGTCGGCGTCGTGTTCGCCGCGTTTGCCGCGCTTTTGATGTTCAACTTCATTTCGATGTCGATTTCAAACAAGCGCAAGGAAATAGGAATTTTGCGCGCGGTCGGCGCAAGGGGAACGGACGTGTTCAAAATTTTCTTTGCGGAAGCGGGTATTATATCTGGCATTTGCACGATACTTTCCATTATCGGCGCGGTTGTGGGCTGCTGGCTTATAAACGGCATATTGAAGTCGGAAATAGGGCTTGAAGTTACGCTGTTCGTATTCGGCATAGCGTCGGTTGCAATGATGCTCGGCATCGCGCTTTTAGTCGCGTTTATCTCGACCTTCCTGCCCGTTTACTTCGCGGCGCGCAAAAAACCCGTCGACTCTATAAGGGCGCTGTAAAAATATCAAACGATTTTCAACTAAGGCGTTTTAGGCGCGCCCCGACAGTTCGAATGTACTGTCGGGGCGCAAATTATTTTTTTAAATTTT
>DOCD01000165.1:0-1510 GCA_003503945.1 Clostridiales bacterium
ATAAATTCTTTAAAAATTACCGCACGATATGATATAATACTTTCAAGGAAAAAATTATTATGATAAAAAGCATAGTGTGCCCCGCGCTGTCGGTCGCGCTCGAACAACTCAAAAACATAATAGCCGCCAACGAGCGGGCTCAAAAGAATACGCTTATATTCTGCGAGGACAGATTAACGCTCGCCGCGGAGCGTACGGTGTGCGCGGCGGTCGGCGGAACTTTCGGCGTGTCGGTTTTCACGTTCGCGCGTTTTCTCTCGTCCGAGCGCGGCAAAAAGAGCGGAGTATTGTCGAGTCAGGGCTCGGCAATGGTCGTGCGCAGGATTATAGAAGAGAATAAAGAAAAGCTCAAACTTTTCGGCAAGTTTTCCGCGGCGGCGTCCGCGGCGGCGGTGTACGACACAATCGCGCTTTTATACTCCTCCAAAATTTCGGCGGACGACGCCATGCGCGCGGCGGCGGGGGGAATGCTCGAAAGCAAGCTTCACGACATCGCACTCGTGTATTCCAAATACAACGAATACCTGTCCGAAAACGGCAAAACGGACAGAAACGCATACCTTGCCGAGCTGCCCGAAGTTATCGTATCGAGCGAAAAAATCGCGGGAAGCGAGGTAATATTCCTCGGCTTCCGTTCGTTTACCACCTCCGCGCTCGACTGCGTGCGCGCGGTTTTCGGCAGCGCGAAAAACACGACGGGGCTGTTTATCGGCGGCGGGGAGGACATTTACGTCAACGAAGGCGCGGCGGCTTTCGAGGGCGCGGCGGAGAGGTTCGGCGGCGCGGTATACGAATTTGCCGAAAGCACGCTGATACCCGAAGCCGAGCTTTTGAGGCGCAGCCTTTTCAACCCCGAAAGCTTTTACAGCTTAACCCCCTCGCCCTGCGGCAACGTATTTATTGCCGAAGCCTCCGACGAGGAGGAAGAGCTGGAATTTATCGCGGCGAAGATAAAGCGGCACGTTCTGGACGACGGGGAAAGATACGCGAAAATTTCGGTTATGGTGCCCGACGTCGCCGCCGCCGAGCGGGATATCGCCCGCGTATTTTCGCAGTACCGCATACCCTATTACGCAGACAGGCGCAGGAAGCTTTCCGAGCACCCCGTGTGCGCGTTTATAAACGACTATATAAGCTGCGTGCTTTCGGGCTGTTCCTTCAAGGATACCGACGGGGTTGTTTCCTCGCCGTTCTTCCCCGCGACGAGGGAGGACAAGGACGCGTACCGCAACTACGCGCTGCGCCTCGCCAATTTCAGGGGCGGGATAAAGAGGGAACCCAAAAAGGAAATTCTCGCCGACAAAAAGTTTTCGTACGAAAGCGTGCAGCGTGTGAGGAGCATATTTCTTAGCGGGCTTTCGCTCCTACCCGCGCGGGGCGGCGCCTCCGCCGTGTGCGACGGGTTAAGAAAGCTTATAAAAGAGTTCGGGGTCGAGGACAAGCTTAAAGAGCTTTCCGAAAAATTCAAGGACAGCTATCCCACGGCGGGGCAGTTCAGCGGCAGAGTATA
>DOCD01000165.1:1802-21358 GCA_003503945.1 Clostridiales bacterium
GTTCAGCGGCAGAGTATACGAGGGGCTTTTATCGGTAATTTCCGAAGCGGAGGAGGTCGCCGCGGGCGGCGACGTCACGTTGAAGGAGTTCGCCTCGATATTAAAAAGCGGCTTCGGCGCGCTTGAAATTTCGCTCATACCGCCCAAGGCGGACGCGGTGTTCGTGGGCGACCTATACGCCACGGCGAATACGGGCAGCAACGTGGTGTTCGCCGCCCGCTTAACCGACGGCGTTCCCTCGGCGAGCGCGGACACGGCGCTTTTGACCGACAGGGAAATTTCAGCGCTCGAAAAAGCCGGCGTCGACATTTCCCCCAAAATCAGGCAGGTAAACATGCGCAACAGGGAGCAGGTTGCGCTCAACATATGCGCGTTTAAAAAACGGCTGTATCTTACGTACCCCGTAAGGTGCGGCGGCGAGGAATGCGGCGCGAGCGAAATTATAAGCTACGCTTCGGCTGCGTTTGCCGCAAAGGACGGCGGCGCGCTCAAACCCGTTTCCGCGGCGCGCATTAAAAACGAAGCGACGGAGCTTCCCTACTGTTGCAGCGAAAGGCTGCCCGCGCTGAAAAAGCTTACGGCGGATTTGTCGCCGCGTTATGCCGCGGCAATATATTCTGTTTTAAAGGACGGAGGGTACGAAAAGCAGGCGGCGGCGGCAATTTCTCCCCCCGCAGAGCGGAAAATCGAGGACGGGAAAAACCTTTTTGTGACCTTTAACAGCATATCGCCTACCGCGCTCGAAACCTATTTCACTTGCCCTTACCGCAACTTTATGCAGCAGGGGCTGAAATTGCAGGAAAGGGAGGAAGGGGCTATGCGCCCCCTCGACGCTGGTAACTTTATACACGCCGTCTTGCAGACGGTCGCGCCCGAAATAGGCGCTATCAAGGACGACGTTTTGCTTCGCGCCCGCGTACGCGAAATCGCAGAGGACTTATTGAAAGCCCCCGCATATTCCGCGCTTACCGATTCGAAGAGCGGGCAATATACCGCCGCGGCGCTCATATCCGAGGCGGTCGACGTGTCCGCGGGTATGTACGAGCAGCTTAAAAATTCAAATTTCAAGGTGGAAAGCTGCGAGCTTAAATGCGAAATAAAGCTCGACGGAGCAATAAAAATAAACGGCAGAATAGACAGGGTCGACGGCTGCGGCGATATGGTAAGGATAATCGACTACAAGACGGGCAACGTGGACGCCTCCGCAACGCACTACTATATGGGGCTGAAATTACAGCTTCCGCTCTATCTTTCGGCGGCTGCGGCGGGCAGGCGCGCGGTCGGCGCGTACTACTTCCCCGCAACGGTAGAGTATAAGAGCAAGGCGGACGGGGTGTTCAGGTTGCAGGGCTTTATGGACGGCAGCGAGGAGGTCGTTTTAAACTCCGACACCACCGTCGAAGAGAAGAAAAAGAGCGCGTATTTCGACGCGTACCGTTCGGGCAAGAAAATCGATTCGGCTATGGACGGCGAAACCTTTGCGGACTTTTTGAAGTACTCCGAGCTCGTAGCCCGCGGCGGCACGCGCGAAATGCTCGGCGGCAATATCGAGCCTTCGCCCGCGGCGGACGCGTGCAAGTTCTGTAAAATGGGCGGAAGCTGCGGCTTCGCCGTAGGCGCGGACGGCGAGGAACGCGCGCACCGCACCGTCAAATGTTCGGAAATAGCGGATATCGTCAAAAGAAACGGAGGCTTGAAGTGAAACTTACCGAAGAGCAGATTGCCGCAATCGAGAGCGGCGGCAGAACGATAGTGTCGGCTTCCGCGGGCAGCGGCAAAACGTTCGTAATGATACAAAAGCTGGTACGGGCGATTGAAAGCGGAGTCGACCTCGATAACGTGCTTGCCGTAACCTTCACAAAAAAAGCCGCCGCGCAGATGAAGGAAAAGCTGCGTTCGGCGATTATAGAGAAAATGGCGGTATCCGACGACGATAAGCGCGCCGCGCTCAAAGTTCAGCTGTCGAAAATCGGGTCGGCGGATATTTCCACTATACATTCGTTCTGCGCGAAGCTTTTAAGGACTTACTTTTACGCCGTCGGCATAGACGGAACCTTCGGCATAATTTCCTCCGACGACGCGGCGGCAAAGGAATACAAGGCGCGCGCCATAGACGGGCTTTTCGAAAGATACTACGACGAGGACGACGAAAATTTCCGCGTGCTTTTGAAGTATTACAGAAAAAAGCGCGGCGACGGGTATCTGAAAAATCTCATACTGACTTCGTACGAAAAGCTGCGCATAATCGCCGACTACGGCAAGCTTTTGGACGGCACGGCGGAGCTGTATACCGAAAAGGGCTTCGTTAAGGTGGTGACCGAGCTCGAAGAAAACGCGCGCGAAAAATATCTCAGGCTCGCCGCGGAGGTAGAAAAGTTCGCTTCCGATTTCAAAAGCCCCCGCCCCGAGTACGCGGCGATGCTCGAAGACATACGCGAAACATTGTTAAGCGCGGGAGATTTGAGCATATTCGCCCCCCAACAGCCGCTGACCGCCAAACGCAAGCCCGTCGACAGAACGGATATAGAGAAGCTGAACGGCGAGGTGTTCAAAAAATTCAAGGACGATTTAACCGCGCTATATAAGGACGTTCGCGGCGACATATCCGACGCCGAAACAGAAGAGGAGCGGTTTTTGAAGAGCGGCGCCGTTGCGGTTGCCTTTGCGGCGGTTTTAAAGCAATTCGACGAGGAATATACCTCGATTAAGCGCGACGAGAACGTGCTCGACTATAACGATTTAGAACATCTCACTCTCGCGCTGTTGAAGGACGAAAAGGCAAAGGGCGAAATAAACGCGAAATATTCCTGTGTGTTCGTCGACGAATATCAGGACGTCAACCCCGTTCAGGAGGAAATAATCAGCCGCGTGGGCGGCGAAAACGTGTTCCTCGTCGGCGACGTCAAGCAGGCGATTTACGGCTTCCGCGGAAGCAAGTCCTTGTTCTTCGCAGAAAAGTTCGACAGGTTCGACGGGGGCGACGGCAACGCGCTCAGGCTGTCGAGCAACTTCCGCTCGTCCGACGGCGTGCTCGACTTCGTCAACAAGCTTTTCGGCGGGATTATGACCGAGCAGAGCTGCGGCTTCGACTATTCGCACGGCAGTATAATGCGCGGAGGCGGGGGATATCCAGAGGGCTTCGGCGGGGCGGAAATTCATATTTTCGGCAAGGACGACGAGGTTAAATCGGAGCCCGAGGTGTACTCGGTCGCGGGCGGCGCAAGGGGAGCGGGGCATTCCCGCGAGGGGCTCGCCGTGCTCGAAATTGTCCGCCGCGAGCTTAAATGCAAGCACTACGACCTTAAATCGGGGGAGTGGAAGGATACCTCGCCCGGCGATATATGCATATTGACCCGCAAGCGCAACAAGAGCGCCGACGGCATAGTAAAGGCGCTTTCCGACGCGGGCTATCCCGTTTCGGGCGCGCAGGAGGCGGACGTGCTCGACCGCCCCGAAGTAAAGCAGATGCTCGATATTCTTTCCTACATAGACAATACCGAGCAGGATATCCCTCTTTCGACCGCGCTTTTATCCCCGCTCGGCGGGCTGAGCTGCAACGACTTATCGAAAATCAGGATTTTTTCGAAAGGGGCGTACAGGCTGCCGTTCAGGGAGTGCTGCAAGAGGTATCTTGCAAACGATGACGTTATAGCGCGCAGACTTCGGCTTTTCAACGCGCGCGTGGAAAGGCTGCGCGATATTTCCGAGGTGCTTACCGCCGCGGAGGTCATAGATAAAATCCTCGAAGGCACGGGGCTGGAAGCGGCGTACGCCGCGGGCGGGGGTGAAAAGCTTAAAAACTTACGCAGGTTCGCCGCTGAGGGAGACGGACTGAGCGTATCCGCTTTTTTGAACAAGCTCAAAGGCGGCAGCAAGATTGCGGCGCCGTCGCAGGCTTCGTCGGACAGCATAAAGATAATGACCATGCACGCGAGCAAGGGGCTGGAATTCCCCGTGGTTATAATCGCGGATATCTGCGCTACTTACAAGGGCAGGGAGCAGAGCGAATTGCCCTTTGACGATGTTTACGGCTTCGCGCCCAGATACTTCGACGAGCAGAACAGGCTGACTTACAAGACGGTGCTCGGCAGGCTCGTATCCGATAAGAACGGGCGGGAGGAGCTTAAAAACGAGCTCAACCTCTTTTACGTCGCGTGCACGCGCGCAATGTGCCGCCTGCATATTATGGCGCAGGAAGCGCCCGCATACGGCAGGCTGGATTCGTTGGACGCTTCGTCGTACGCAAAGCTTTTCGATATTTCCGAGTTCCCGCACGACGCGGTTGAGCCGTCCAAAGAGACCGCGGCGGCGGTGCGCGGCGGGGTAATGCTGGGCGAGCCCGACGAAGGGCTGCGCGCGGCGCTCGCCGAAAAGTTCATGCGCGGGTATTCTTGGGCGGACAGCGTCAATCTGCCCGTCAAAAGCTCCGCTTCGGCTATACTTCGGCTGGGCGAGGAGGACAGTCTTTTCCGCCCCCACGTCCTGTTCGGCGGCGAGGGCGAAACGGGCACCGAACGCGGAACGGCTTATCACAGATTTTTAGAGCTCTGCGATTTCGGCGTAAAGGACGAAGAGGGGATTTGTAAGGAGCTTAGCTCTTTTACGGAAAGCGGAAAGCTTTCCGAGGAGCAGCGGGGGCTTTTAAACGCGGGCGAGCTTTCGGAAATACTTTCCATGCCCGTATTCGTCGGGCTGGATAAGCTGCGGCTATTCAGGGAGCGCGAGTTTTTGTGCAGACTGCCCGCAAACGAAATTATGGATACCTCCGCGACCGACGGCGTGCTCGTTCAGGGCGCTATCGATTTGCTTGCGGAAACGGCGGAGGGGTACTCGGTCATAGACTACAAGTATTCGGTGAAGTCGGACGCGGAGCTTATTTCGACCTACTCCCGTCAGCTCGCGCTGTACAAAAAGGCGGTGGCGCTCATTATGCGGGTGGACGAAAACAAGGTTAAAACCACTATCGTAAATATTTTTTCAAAACGACAAATTAATCTATAATACGACGATATAGCCGTCCTTTCTATTCAAAAGGACGGCTATAATTTTGATATGTTTACCGATTATATCAATAAAATTTATTCCTCTCTCGCTTCCGTAAAATTCGATACCCTCGCGTGGATTGTATTCGGGTCGTTCGCGGCGCTGTTTTTAATCACGCTCGTTTTGTGTTTTGTTTCTTTAAAAATAAAGCAAGCTTCGAAGCGCCCCTTTCTCTGCCTTGTCAACGCCTATTCGGCGGTGGTGCTCGCTGCGTTTTTAACGGCGAACGAGCTGCCGCAATCGGTGCTCGCCGCGGCGATATTCTGGGTGGCGGGGTATCTTTGCTACGGCGCGCTGTGCTTTTTTTCCGCGCCGCCCGCCGCAAAGTCCGCGGCTACGGTCACACTTTCTTCTATGCCCGTGCAGCCGCCCGCCCTTTCCGCGCGCCCCGACATGCCCGCGGCAAAGAGCAGCGTGCGGCTCGAACACGCGATTTCCGTAACCGACAAGCTTCTTTTGAAAAATCTCGGCAAGGGCGACAGACAGGAGCTCGAAAAGCTCAAAGGCACCCTTTCGGTATTGCAGACGAAGGGTACCTTATCTCCGCTCGAATCGGATATTTTAAACGACAATTTTAACGCGCTTTTAAAGCTTATGGCAAAATACAATATTTAATCTGCGTCTATACTGCTCGTATATCCGCAGCTTAGGGGGGTATACCCTTAAAGGCATTTCAGGCTTGCCTGAACGTATTCGCCGATGCTTTCCGCCTTTTGCATTATTTCGGGGGTAAGCGGCGTTCCGCGCTTTATAATGGTGCGGTTGCCCTTTTTCACGTCGCTTTTCAATATGCGCGCGGTATTTCTGATAAGCACGGCGTCGCCGATAACCGTGTCGGCGTAATCGAGCTTTATTTTATCGGCGTAAAGGCAGGTTATTTTGTCGCCCTCGTAGGTTATTTCCGAAAGGGCGCCGAGGAAGCCTCCGCCGCAGTCGAAAACGGGCTTGCCGAGGCGAATGGGTTCGCCGTCCGCACTCTCGCGACATTCGCCGCCGAACGTTACGTTGCCCCTGACGCTGTTCACGTTTTTGAAGTCCGCGTAAAAAATATTTTCGTCCTTGTCGGCGCAGGCGAGCGTCGTAATGCGGTTGCCGTTTGCGTTGACGCCTATAACGTAACCTTTGAGTTTTTTACCGTCGGTAATCTTCTTACCGTATAATACTGATACTTTCATAAATTCACCTCACGGTTATTTTACTTTATCGCGTACGGGTTGATTACGGAGCATTTTATACTTTTTTGTCGAAAACGCGATTGTGTCGTTTTTGTTAAAAAAGCTTCACAAAAGCTTAACGCAAAATTTGTTTGGGAAAGGGAAATTTGCGGTATTTAATATATGAACGAAGACGAAAGCCATTCGGAATAAAATTTTAAGGAGATAAATTTTATGAAACGCTATTTACCTGAAAGATTTAATGAAACGAACAGTCTGTTCGACGCGTTCGACAGCTTGTTCAAACCCGTTTTCTTTGACGAAACGAAAGATATGAGGACTGATATAAAGGAAACGGAAAACGGATACAGTCTGGATATCGAGATGCCGGGCTTCAAGAAGGAAAACCTTTCCGTATCGCTCGAGGACGGCTATCTTACCGTCAGCGGCACGAAGCACGTAGATAAGGACGATAAGACGAAGTACCTCAGAAAAGAGATAAGCGAGTCCTTCCAGAGAAGCTACTACGTCGGCAAGGACGTGACGGAGGAGAGCATAAAGGCAAAATATGCCGACGGCATACTCTCTTTGGACGTGCCCAAATCGACGCCCAAGAAAATTCAGGCGCGCACTATCAATATCGAATAAGCGCGCAAAGCTTTGTTAATTTGTTAATTTGAAGCGCGGTGCGGAAATTTTCCGCACCGCGCCTTAATTTTATAACTGTTTGCCAACTTCGTTTGACAGTATGAAAGTTTTGGTGTAAACTTTTTATCAGTATGAAAGAAAGATACGACGTAATAATCGTCGGCACGGGCGTAGCGGGTCTCAACTGCGCCCTGCATTTGCCGAAAAACAAAAATGCGCTTGTAATATGCAAACAGGCGCCCGATAAGTGCGACAGTTATCTTGCGCAGGGCGGGATATGCCGCCTCCAGAGCGAGGAGGACTTCGCACCCTACTTCGAGGATACAATGCGCGCGGGGCATTACGAAAACAACCCCGCCGCCGTCGAGTGCATGATACGCGGCTCGGTCGGCGTAATCGACGGGCTGGTAAAGCTCGGCGTGGATTTCGCGCGCAATGCGGACGGCACGCTCGCCGCCACGCGCGAGGGCGGGCATTCGGGCAACAGAATATGCTTCCACGCGGACTGCACGGGCAAGGAAATCACCGCAAAGCTTTTTGAAAGCGTGTCCTTATTGAAAAACGTGGAAATCGTGCCCGACACCGCCATGCTCGATTTGGTCGTTTCGGAAGGAGTTTGTCTCGGCGTAGTCGCGCGCTGCCCCGACGGGCAGATAAGGACGGTATTTGCGGACTACACCGTGCTCGCCTGCGGCGGGATAGGCGGGATATTCGAAAAATCCACCAACTTCCGCCTTCTGACGGGCGACGGGGTAGCCGTCTGTCTCAAACACGGCGTCGCCGTGGATAACGTAAACTATATTCAGATTCACCCTACGACGCTGTATTCCGAAAAGGCGGGAAGAAGCTTCCTCATATCCGAGTCGGTGCGCGGCGAGGGCGCCGTGCTGCTCGATAAAAATTTCATGAGGTTCACCGACGAGCTTCAACCCCGCGACGTGGTTACGGCGGAAATTTTGAAACAGATGAAAAAGGACGAAACTCCCTTCGTCTGGCTGGATATGCGCACAGTACCCGAAGAGGAGCTTAAAACCCACTTCCCCACGATAGTAAAAAGGTGCGCGGAAGAGGGCATAAACGTATTTAAGGAGTGCGTGCCCGTCGTGCCCGCCCAGCATTATTTTATGGGCGGGATAAGGAGCGATTTGAACGGCAGAACTACCATGCCGAGGCTCTACGCCGTGGGCGAAACGTGCTGCAACGGCGTGCACGGGGCGAACAGGCTTGCCTCCAACTCGCTGCTCGAAAGTATTCTGTTTGCGGAGCGCGCCGCGACCGACATAGCAAAAAATTATTCCTCTGCCGATAGGGGCGAGTTTGAAAAGGCAGTGCGCGGGCTGGATATGCGCGAATACGCAGACGTAGCAGCACTTGCGGAAAAGTATAAAAATATGCTGTTGAAGGCTATAGAGGAGGCGGAAAATGTTAAACCCCGTAACTGACGCGGTGAACGCGGACGAGCTTATTAAAATGGCGCTCAAAGAGGATATCACAAGCGAGGACGTTACGACTAACGCCGTTATGAGCGGATACGTAAAAGGCAGCGTAAGCCTTATCGCCAAGGCGGACGGGATAATCTGCGGGCTGCACGTGTTCGAAAGGACGTTTAAAATCCTCGACGGAAATACGCGGTTCGAGTTTTTCGTAAAGGAGGGCGACGAGGTAAAAAGCGGAATGAAGCTCGCCGAGGTCACGGGGGATATACGCGTGCTTTTATCGGGCGAGCGCACCGCGCTCAATTTTTTGCAGCGCATGAGCGGGATAGCCACGTATACCGCGAAGCTCGTAAAGCTTCTCAAAGGCAGCAAAACCAAGCTTCTGGATACCCGCAAAACTACGCCGAACATGCGGCTTTTCGAAAAGTACGCTGTCAAGGTCGGCGGCGGGGTGAACCACCGCTACAACCTTTCAGACGGAATACTTTTAAAGGATAACCACATAGGCGCGGCGGGTAGCGTGAAACGCGCCGTCGAGCTTGCAAAGGAGTATTCGCCGTTCGTGAGAAAGGTGGAAATCGAGGTGGAGAACCTCGAAATGTGCAAAGAGGCTGTAGAGGCGGGCGCGGATATAATAATGCTCGACAATATGTCGCCCGCGCAGATGAAGGAGGCGGTCGCGCTTATAGGCGGCAGGGCGTTAACGGAGTGCAGCGGCAACGTCACCGCGGAAAACATTAAAAATATTATCGATACGGGCGTGGACTACGTTTCCAGCGGCGCGCTCACCCATTCGGCGCCCATACTCGACTTGTCGCTTAAAAACCTTCACCCCGTAGATTAAGCTTTAAAAGCGTCCTTAAAAGGGCGCTTTTTTGGTTTATTTTGTAATATTTCAATTTTTCGTGAAATTTTTAAATGACTTGACAGCAATCGTTGTAAAGTGATAGAATATAATTTGAAATAGTGTCTTTTTGACAAAATACGAACATTTTTCAAGGAGAAGAGCCTATGAAATACATATTATCTAAACACCGCGGATTTACGGCGGCGCTTTTTGCGGCGCTGTGCTCGGCGTTGTTTGCTCTGGGGCTGTGCTTTTTCGCACCGCAGTCCGCACGCGCGGAGGAAGGCGGCGATGCGGTTGACTTAAGCGCCGCAGTCGTTACGGTTACCGGAGGCGACTTCGGCGACGAGGCTACCCGCGGCAAAGATAAATTTTATTATACGGGAAGCCCCGTAACGCCCGTCGTTACGGTCACGCTCGACGGAAAAGAAATCAGCAATATAACCGAGGTTTACAGGGTTGAAATAACAAACGGAACGGAAGTCGGCACGGCGACCGTAACGGTTACGGGGATATTACCGTATTATAAAGGTTCGGCAACCGGAACTTTCGAGATAATGCCCGTCGAGCTTACGAAAGCGGTTATAACGCTTAAAGGCGGCACGGCGGCTACGGCAACAGAATTCTTTCATACGGGGGAGGAGATAATCCCGACTGTTCTTGTCGAAATCAACGGTAAGGCGCTCGATTCGTCGAAGTACGACGTTGTTTTTTCGGACAACGTCGCAAAGGGTACCGCAACGGCGACCGTGACGGGTAAAAACGGGTATACGGGCGCGATGGTCGCTAAGTTTACCATTGTCGACAAGGCTACGAACGCGTGGATTGTTCCTCCTTCTTTGTCCGGCTGGCGCTGGAAAGCGTTCGACCCCGAAACAAATAAAATTTCGGCGGAAGCGAGATACGGCACCGATACGGCGGTTTTCAGAATTTTCGATACCGAAAAAATGCCCTTGACGTACGGCGAGGGGTTCGAGGGAGTAAACGGAGATAAGACGGCTTTTATGCTCGATAACGGCGAGATGCCCGACGAGGTAAAAACCCGTCTCGCTTCACTCGAAATAGGCAAATATTATATTTTCGCGAATATTGCGAAAGGCGACAAATACACAAAATTAGGCGAGGACGTTTTGCCTGCCGACGACGATTTTTTCAGTCACGGTTATATGTTCGAAGTGTCGAAAAGCGAAAACAGCTGGCTGAGAATGCCCTCGATAGTTGCATGGACGTGGGGGGATTTCAAAAAATCGGTCAATATTATTGCCGCCGTTCCGAAATATGCCGACGTGACAACGAAAATATGTTACGGCATATATATTTCGCCCGATTACAGCGGCGCGGAATATGTTAACGGTTTAAAGGAATTTTACACCGTGAACGGCGTCAGCGGCGAAGTCGACAACGCTACGGCAATCAAGCTTTCGGAGCTGCCCGCGGGCACGTACTATCTCCGCGCGACGACAAACGATTCGCAAGCGGAGTACGGCGCGCTCGATACGTTCGTGCAGTTCACCGTTCAGAAGATGCAGAACCACTGGGTTTCCACCCCGAACGTGGCGGAGTGGACGTGGAGCGAATATAACCCCGAAATAAATACAATTACCGCCGACCCGACTTATCCGAAGGCGGGTACGAATATAACCTTCGGAATCTACGTCGACGAGTACTGCTCCCGCCGCGCCGAAGGCATAACCGACTTCAACGAGGTGGACGAGGACGTAAGTAGGGCGCTTTCGGCTATGCCGGCAGGCAATTACTGGCTCAAAGCGGCGACGAACGACAACAGCAAAAATTACACCGATTTGGAAACAATCGTCCCGTTCACCGTACATAAAATAAGGAATTACTGGACGTCGACGCCCAACGTCGTACAGTGGAATTACAATTCGTTCAATATTAATGTAAATACCTTTTCCGCCGTTCCCGCTTTCCGCAATATCGACTCTGTAGTTACGTTCGGGTTATTTACAGACAGAGACGGAGAGCACAAGGTCGCGGGGCTCGACAGCTTTACCGAGGTAACCGCGGATATGGCGGAAATACTCAATAAGCTCCCCGCAGGGCAGTACTGGCTGAGGGCGGTGACCGACGACAGGAGCGAAAACTATTACGATTTGACGACTTCGGTGCCTTTCAGCATAATGCCTGCAAACAACGTCTGGGAAGCGTCGCCTTACGTGATAAGCTGGAAGTACGGCGAATATTCGAAAGATTTCAACAAAGTGTACGCGTTGCCGAAGTACGGTACGGCGGAGTTCTCGATATTTACGGAGCAAACCTGCGCCGCCGACAGTGCGATAGCGTTCGACGAAACTTATCAGGGCAACAATAAAAAATTCGTGCTCGACGAGAACGGACTTGTGCCGGATTACGTTGCGAATAAGCTTTCTTCGCTCGGAAAGGGCAGTTACTATCTGCTTGCGGTTTGCGCGGGCGCGAACAACTATACCGAGCTTAACCTCGAAAACAGCGTGCCCGTACCTTTCGAAATTCAAGCGGTGCAGAACGGCTGGGCGGACGTCCCGTCGCTCGTCGGCTGGAGCGAGGGCAACTTCGATGAAAAGGTAAATATTTTCGTCGGTTCCGCACGGCACGGCGATACGCGGTTCGGTATTTACGATTCTGGCGACAACCTGCTGTTTATCGTCTGGACGAAGGGCGGCGAAGCGTTCTCCGTAACGCGAAGCAACGGCGAAAAGGTAACTATGAACGAATTGAACACGCTTGCGGTAGGCTCGTATAAGCTGACGGCGGAGGTTGAGGGCACGGATAACTATTCCGCGCTGTCTGCCGAAACCACGTTCGCGGTATTCGAAGACTCTGTAGGGCTCAACGGCATTATCGCGGCGGTAGTTACGTTTGCGGTTCTGGATGTGGTTGCTGCTGCGGTGTGCATAACCCTTATTATTATAAGAAGGAAGAAAGTCGAAGCGCAGTTCCGCAATATGGTTCGTAAAGAACTCGGCAGGAGGTAAAAATAATGACTGATATGTTGTTGCTGTCTACGGCGTATAGCTGGTTTATAGGCTTGCTTGTAATAATGGTGATAATGGCGGCATTGTTCGTTTTTATCGCGGTGTTTGCTTTAAAACCCTATAAACTCGAAGAAATTAAAAGCGACGATTCTCCTTTAAGGCTCCTCGATAACAGAGAGGCAGAGCTTGCGATAAAGCTTTTAAGCGTGCAGGAGGGTACTGTCGACCGTGCCGAAATAGAAATGAAATTACGAGAGGTCGCTTCCGCAAAGCTCGTCGTTAAAGAGCTTGTCGAGCGCGAACGCGGCGTTTCGGAACACAGAGTATTCGGCGTCGACAATTCGCTTACGGCGGAGGAGGCGGCAAGCCTCGATTCGGACGAATACGTTTCGATAGAAAACACTTTCGACAGCGCCGACGAAAGCGGACTTAAAAAGAGCTTTTCGGCAAACCTCATACAGTCTGCGGACGAAATCAAGGTTTTGTATTTCGAACTTAAAAACTGTATTTTGTGCTATGAAAAGACGAAGGCGCGCATGGGCTGGTACAACGAAAAATTCTACGTAGGCAGAAACAACGTGGCGACGCTCACCCTGCGCGGCAAAACCCTGTGCCTGTACCTTGCGCTTGACGCGGACGAGTATTCGGACAGATTCCCCGTAAAGCAGTCTACTTCCGAGCTTTATAAGGACGTTACGCCCTGCCTTTTCCGTATCAAAAACGGCAAGAGCTTAAAGCTCGCCAAAGAGCTTATTGCGCTTTTAATGGCGGATTACGGCGTAATGTACGTAAAGACAAATCACTCGATTTACGCGCTGCCCTACGAGGATGACGACGCGCTTGTGGCGCGCGGGCTTGCTCGGCAGGCAAACGATAATTCCGTAAACGAAAACTGAATTAATCAATAAAAAACGGCGCGACGGCGCCGTTTTTTTAAATTATTTGCAAAAATTACCAAATTAATTACTTTACTTATATTTTAATATATTGTATAATCAAGAATGATAAAATAGTATTATCTTGGGTTATTGTCTTTATATACCAAAGGAGATGTTTATGACAAGTTTTACCAAAAAACTTTTTACGGTATTTTTGGCGAGTTTGGCGGCAATCTGCGTGGCTTTCGGGCTGTTTTTTACAGTACCCGCAAGCTTTGACACTGCATTTGCCGAGGGTGAAACGGAAAATACGCCCGTCGCATTGACGGAAGTGACCGATTTTGCCGTAACAAACAATAAAATTACCGGATTAAGCGAATCCGCGCTCGAAAAAATAGCGGGCAAGCAGTTTACGATAACCGTGCCTGTTGTTGACGGTATTACAGTCATTGCCTCGAGTCCGGACGGAAGTATTCTCGGCGAGCACGTGGCAAATCTTACCGCCGTCACCGTGGGCGCGAATATTACCGAAATCGGGAAAAACGCTTTCTTTGGGTGTAAGCTTCTCAAAGAGTTGAATTTGTCGGGCGCTACCGCATTGACGACTGTCGGTACGGACGCTTTCAACACGAACGGAACGTCAAACAGCGTTAAGACTTTAACGATACCCGAAAAGGTTACTTCTATCGGTGACCGTGCTTTCGCGAACCACACGGGGCTTACAACAATTAATTTCTACGCCGAAGCCTGCGGCAAAGTTGCGCAGGAAGCCAATAACCCTTTCTATACAGTCGGAGGCAATTCCGGCGTAACAGTTAATCTTGGCGCAGAGGGTAAAACAGTTACGAAAATCCCCGAAAACTTATTTAACAGTAATGCGACTGCAAGAATAAAAGAAGTTAAGTTTGTAAACGTGGACACTACCGCCACGACCGATGGTAAAGTAAGGTTCGGCGCCAACGCATTCCGCACAAGCCAGGAGCTTACTACCGTAATATTTGAAAATGCCGTTATCCCCGAAATCGGCAATTCTGCATTTTCGAGTACGAAAATATCAAGCATAAGATTGCCCGAAAGCGTTAAGAAAATAGGCGACTCGGCTTTCAGCGGCTGCGATGCGCTTCAAAGCATCGGTTCACTGGACGGAATAACATATATAGGCGCTTCCGCGTTTAGGGGCTGCAGTCAGTTGAAAAGTGCCGGCATCACCTCCAATAGCTCTCTTACATATATAGGCGACAACGCATTTGCAAGCTCGGGGCTCGACGAAATAATTGTACCCAAGGGCGTTACGTATTTAGGCAGCAGCGCATATTATAACTGCACTGCGGCAGCCGTGATATGCTATTACGCCGAGGAGCTCGGTACGGTAAGCTGGATAGAAAGCCCTTTCCGCGGTGTAGGTACAATGACGAGCGGAACCAGCTTGATACTCGGCGGCAATAATATGCCGATAAAAATGCTTAGTTCGTTTACTTTCCAGTCAAAAGATAATACCCCTATCAATATAGTTCAGATAAATTTCGCTAACGTCCAGATAGAGGCGACCGAACACAGCCCGTTATTCGGCAATAATGTTTTTGAGCGCCTTACCGCTCTCAAAACAGTTGTTTTCGATTCTGCTTGCAATATAGGCATAATCGGCTCGTACGCTTTCAGCGGTTGTACCTCGCTCGGCGAAGTTGAGTTGCCTACAAGCGTAAAGACTATCGAAAACAGCGCGTTTAACGGTTGTACTTCATTGCACAGCATTAATACCAATGACGTTACATACATCGACGAAAATGCTTTTAAGGGCTGCGTTTCGCTGTACAGTGTGAACCTCAGCAGCGTTACCGATAAAGCAAATATCAAAAACAATGCTTTTGCAGGCTGCACGAGGCTTCTCGAAGCGGTAAGTACGCTGAGCTTTACTCCCGACGAATTAACGGCAAAAGGTTTAAGCGGCGCCAAAATAGTTGCATCTTCCGAAATTACAGCCGTCGGCAATTTCATTTTCTCGAATGCGGCAAAAACCGACCTTATAAGCTACGTCGGCGACGACGAAGTCATTACTCTTCCCGAAGGCAACTATTCTATACACGAGCGCGCGTTCAGCGGAAATACCAAAATCACACAAGTAAACTTCGGCAGGGCGCAGGTTACGGGCATAGGCGCATATGCGTTCAGCAGCTGTACCTCTTTACGTAAAATCGAAATAACAAAACCCGAAGAAAACTTTACGGGTATAGGAATGCACGCATTCGACGGCTGTACCTCGCTTGAAACCGTAACCTTCGGAGAAGGGTTATCATTCTCATATATCGACGAATTTACTTTCTATAATTGCGTAAGCCTTAAAAGCATAAGTATCCCCGCCAGCGTTACCGAAATTAAAGAGCGCGCTTTCAGCGGTTGCCATGCGCTTGAAAGCGTAACATTTAACGAAGCTGAACGTTATAACGGCACGGAAACAATAAAAGAATATAAGCTTACGACTATCGGCGCGAATTCTTTCGACGGCTGCGCTTCGTTAAAATATATCGAAATACCCGAATCGGTTACCACGATAGGCACGTATGCTTTCGACGGCTGCACTTCGCTCGCTACGGTATATCTTCCCGCAAGCCTTGAAACCTGCAACGCAAACGCTTTCCGCCACACGGTAGGCAATATAATACTTATCGCCGCCGACGCGGAGTCGTATAATACATATTCCAACACCTGGGCGAACGACCTTCGAACAAGGCTCACCTTTATAGTCGAAGTGGAATTGTATTACGGAAATAAACAGACGGCGGAAATTACCGAAAAGCTTTTCGGTATGGATTACAGCTACGAAAGGAACGACGACGGCTCGTGGTCGATTACCGGCAGAATGCCTAATCAGCCGAATTACGAAACAACCAAATGGTATATAAATGTTGAATGTACCACTTCTTTCAATTCCGACGAATTGCAGAACCGTTTAAATACTTACAACTTTAACAAGCCCGAAGAGAACACCGTCATAAAAATGTATGCGGTTACGGTAGATGAGCCGACTGTTGATGTTAAAAACATGACATATACGGGGAACTTATTTGGATTTGAAGAAGTGCTCACGATAGCCGATAGCGATAAGTTCGATTGGGAAATCACGCAATACACCCTCGTAAACGGTATCCCCGCCGATATCCCGACGGACGGCGACGGAGTAAACAAAGAAAAAGTTATCAGGGACGCGGGTACTTATACGATTTCCATTAACTTAAAGGAGCAGTTCGGTAAGTGGAGTTCGCCTTTAAGCGTACCCGTATCGATTTCCGCGGCACCGATTACGCCTACGATAGCTTTAAAGTGGACGCTTGAGGGTGGCAGCGCGCTTGCCGACGGGACGCTATACATTGACGGCAATACGCCTTATCTCGAAGAAAAACAGGGCGCAGAGCAGAAGCGCGTAATGCAATCATACGTCACTTATTCGGGTAAAGATAACGCGATAGTGCTTGCCCTCGACACCGAAGGAAGGTTTACGGTCGGTACGAATTATAAGACCACGAGAGAAGGCACTGACGTTACTACGATGAAGGATGCGGCTGTTTATATAACGTCCGTTACCATAACGATGAGCAACAATTACATGTTTATGGTGAGCGGTAACGAGCAGACTATCCTCTACGGGCTCGAATACAGGCAGACGTCGTACGATACGTACGAAATCAGCAAAACGTGGTACGTTGCGATATCCGCCGGCAATACTTTGCAGGGCGAAGGCAATGCGAATTTTGCGATAAACGGTTGGCGCTATAACGAAACGACGGGTATACCCCAAGCGCCTACTCTTTCGGCTGAGGGCAGCGACCCCGCAAAACTCATAACCTTCTCTCTGAGAATGTACGTTAACGAATACGGCATAGCTTACGACGAGCGGATTAATCTTCAAAAGCTCGACTACGATAAATTCGGAAGCGTAATAAACGCGGCGATGCCTGCGGGCAGCTACGAGCTGACGATATTCGTTGCCGATTACAAGAAAGAAAACGGCGATATTATCGCGGCGGGCAACGGCGAGCATGGCACCGTATATAAGTTTACCGTAGCCGCGGCCGACCCTTTGAAGAGACTCGAAGAAATCGATAAAGACGCGGGCGTTCCGCACGAAGGCGGAAGCATTTACGGCACCCTTCCCAACAACGGCACCGCGTGGGAGTTGCCCTATACGGGAGAACCCTGCTTCGTGAACGCGAAAGAAAACGTGCGCGTGCTCAGGCTGACGCCCGAAGAGGCGCACCCTCACAGACAGACGGCGAACAATACCTTCAACATCTGGAAAGATAAATCTTACGATTCTTTCTATACGGCGTTTGCCATCACCTATAACGTAGTAAACAGGACTAACGGCACGGGTATCAACGACACGACTTTCCGCCCCGAAGGCGATTTCAAATCGGCAAACGGGCAGTTCGTCGCCCCCGTCGAGCCCGGTAGATACACGGTTTACTTCAATATTTCGGCGCCCGGCTATATGATAGGCTCCGTAAACAGAACGGTTTCGTACGATCTGATTATAAAGAACAGCATAAGCGTACCCGTAATAAAGGCGGTCACCTACACGGGCGAATCGGTAAGGTTCGACGTGCCCAACAGCCCGTTCTATAAAGTAATTTATCTGAACGGCAACGACCCCGACAGAGGGCTTGCGCTGAGCTACAATAATAATATTTCCGACGATTACATAAATGCCGGCGCGCATACGCTTATGCTTATGATTAACGAGGCGTATGCGGATTATTGCGACTGGGATTCGGCAAACGCTTGCGGAACTACTTCCAAAAAGTTCGTAAAGGTTACGGTCACCGTATCGCCTGCCGAAAACATAAGCACGCAGCCGCTGTTTATGAACAGCTGGACGTGGGGCAAATACAACAGCGTCACGAACAAACCTTCCTGGTCGACGAAGTTCGGCAACAATTACACGTTTGTTCTGCGCTCTATGGACGACGCAACCAAGACTTACACCTACAACAGCGGAATTAAGGGAACGGACTTTGCCGACGCGGACGCGGGCAAGTACGAGCTTATAGCAACCGCGGCGGCGGGCGCAGGCTGGAATGCTTTCGAACAGAAAATAGAAGTAACCATTCAGAAAGCGGAAATCGGCTGGAACAGCGAAAAGATTCCTTATATTCAGAGCTGGTATTACGGCGATTTCGCGACGAGGTATAAGACCCCCGAATACGCGCTTGAAGAAGAGTTTGCTTTCCTTGCGGAAGGAATGGTCCTCAAAGTAAGCAGAGTTGACGGCACGGGCGCGGTTTACGACAGCGTGTTCGCCCTTGCGGACGCCAACGGCGGCGAAGTCCCCGCGGGGAACTACGTTTTGCGGTTTGAAATCGACGGCACCGACAACTTCGACAAGTGGTCGTATCCCGTATTCTTCGACGTATTGAAGGCGCAGAACTACTGGGATATAACACCTAACGTACCCAGCTGGGTTTACGGCGATTACGCAAGCGACGAGCGTGAAATAACGGCTACGGCTATACCTCACTTCGGCGCGAAGGAAAACGTGGTTTTAACCTATTATCTCGTAGACGAAAAGGACAACCTCAACAGTCAGCCTTATCATTCGCTCGACGAAATTGTCGACCCGCTTACGGGCGAAATAAACGTTGGCAAATACGTGCTCATTGCAACCATGACGGGCACCGCGAATTACAGCGATATGCACGAAACGAGGATACCGTTTGAGGTTTCTTCCGCGCAGAACAGCTGGATAGAAATTCCCACTATAATCGGTTGGAGCGAGGGGCGTTACGCCGGCGGAAGCAATTATCCTTCCTCGAAGCCTCAGTTCGGCGCGGTCGTTTACACGATTATCGACGCGGACGGCAACGAGTACGATATTAGCAAGCTCGGTACTCTGGGCGTAGGTTCGTATACAATCAAGGCGTACGTCGCAGGTAACGAGAACTTCAACGAAATGACGGCGTATGCGACGTTTGCGGTATTCGAGGACTCCGTAGGCATGACCGGTCTGATTGTCGCGACTGCAATATTCGCCGCGATAGCGGTAGGTCTCGCGGTGGGCGGTATAATCTTACTGTTGCGCCGTAACAAGAAAATCGAGCAGGAATTCCGCAAAATGGTCAAGTCGGAATTGAAGAGGAGGTAAGTTATGGTTAAAGCATTGTTAATGTCCGCCGCTTACGGCTGGTTTGCGGGGCTTCTGGTTATAATGATAGTGGTTTGCGCTTTGTTCGGCTTCATTATGTTTATTGCTTTGCGCCCCATAAAAAAGGACGAACTTGACGATTCGACTCCCGCCAAAAAGCTTCAAAGGCGCGAGGCGGAGCTTACCGTTCAGCTTTTAGATAAGAAAAACGACGAAAAGTCGAAAGAGGAGCTTATTGGCAAACTGCATGAAGTAAAGACGGCGGAGAGCGTGCTCAGCGAGCTTATGGAAGAAGACAAACAGGAAGAGCCTGCAAAGCCCGTCAAAAAGCCTAAAATCGCTCCGTCTGCCTCGGCTAAAAAGGAGCAGCCCAAAAAAGAAGCGAAACCCGCTTCCGAAAATAAAGAAAGTAAAAACTGAATAAAAAGTCGACCGATTC
>DOCD01000108.1:0-407 GCA_003503945.1 Clostridiales bacterium
GTAAATAAAATCGACCGCCCCGACGCCCGCTTGAACGAGGTTCAGGACGAAATACTCGAACTATTGTTAGAACTCGACGCCTCCGACGACCAGCTTTTAAGCCCCGTCGTATGGTGCTCCGGAAGGGACGGCACGGCAACCCTCGATTTAAACAAAAAGGGCACGGATTTGTCACCCCTTTTCGAAACGATTTTGAACCATATAAAGCCTATGGAGGTGGACGAAAAGGGCCCCGCGCAAATCCTCGTATCCTCTATCGACTACAACGATTACGTCGGTCGAATAGGCGTTGGCAGAATCGAACGCGGGGTTATCAATCAGGGTCAGGGCGTAGTCGTTACAAACTACAACAACATTCATTTGAAAGCCCCCGGCAAGCTTGCAAACCTGTATCAGATAGAGGGCTT
>DOCD01000108.1:651-841 GCA_003503945.1 Clostridiales bacterium
CCTGTATCAGATAGAGGGCTTGCAGCGCGTTCCGTGCGAAAGCGCGAGGGCGGGCGACATAGTATGTTTTTCGGGGCTCGAAAAAATCAATATAGGCGACACCGTCTGTTCGCCCGACTGCGTAGAGGCGCATAAATTCGTAAAGATTACCGAGCCGACCGTCGAAATGACCTTCTCGGTAAACGATTCG
>DOCD01000108.1:1136-5167 GCA_003503945.1 Clostridiales bacterium
TTGAGATGACCTTCTCGGTAAACGATTCGCCGTTTGCGGGCAAGGACGGCAAATGGGTCACCACCCGCCATATAAGGGACAGGCTGTTTAAAGAGCTTTTACGCGACGTGTCGCTGCGCGTAGAGGAAACGGACTCCGCGGACAGCTACCGCGTCTGCGGCAGGGGCGAGATGCACCTTTCCATACTCATCGAAAATATGCGAAGAGAGGGCTACGAATTTCAGGTATCCACGCCGCGAGTAATGTACAAGGAAATCGACGGCGTTAAGTGCGAGCCCATGGAAAAGCTGATTGTCGACGTGCCCGACGACGCGACGGGCGCGGTATTCCAGAGTATGGGCAATAGGAAGGGCGAGCTTCTGCATATGAGCGCGATAGGCAACCGAACCCGCCTCGAATTCATTATACCCGCAAGAGGACTTTTCGGGTATAAATCCGAATTTCTGACCTCGACTAAGGGCGAGGGCGTAATGAACAGCGTATTCTTCGAATATCAGCCGTACAAGGGCGAATTATCCCGCCGCGACACAGGCTCTCTGGTTGCGTTCGAAACGGGCGAGGCGGTCACCTACGGGCTTTATAACGCGCAGGGCAGGGGCACTCTGTTTATCGGCGCGGGTACGCCCGTGTACGAGGGAATGGTTATAGGCGAGTCGCCCAAAAACGAGGATATAAACGTAAACGTGTGCAAAACCAAACACCTTACGAATACCCGTTCGAGTTCGAGCGACGACGCTTTGAGGCTTATCACGCCCAAGAAAATGAGTCTTGAAGAGTGTCTTGAATTTATCGGCGACGACGAGCTTTTGGAAATAACCCCCAACAATATCCGTATAAGAAAGCGTATTTTAAACAGTGAATTGAGGGCAAAAGCTCGCGCCAAAGAGAAAAAAGCGTAAAACGGCATATACTTCGCAATACGTCGTCAAGCTCCGTTTTACTGCGGGTTACATACTTTTGTATATGCGCCGTGCAGGCACAGACGGATATGAGGTAGTTATGTGTGTATTGATTACGGGCGCTTCGGGCGGGCTCGGGCTCGAATTTGCAAAGCTTTTCGCAAAGGATAAAAACAATTTGATGCTGGTTGCGCGCAGCGCAGACAAGCTCGAAGAGGTCAAAGAGCAACTCGAAAAGGATTACGGCGTGACGGTGCATACTTTCGCAGCCGACCTTTCCAAAGAGAGCTCCGCCGACGAGGTTTACGCCTATGCGGCGCGCGAGGGGCTTAACGTAACCGCGCTCGTAAACAACGCGGGCTTCGGCGATTTCGGCGAGTTTGCCTCGTGCGACCCGGATAAACAGCGCGATATGGTAAACCTCAACGTGCTTGCGCTTATGCGTTTAACAAGGCTATTCGTGCCCGATATGAAAAGTCGCAAAAGCGGCGCAATATTAAATTTAGCCTCCGTGGCGGCGTTTCAGCCCGGGCCCTTGATGTCGGTATACTACGCGAGCAAGGCGTTCGTGCTGTCCTTTTCCGAGGCGCTTCACGTCGAATTGAAGCCCTACGGCATAACCGTCACCGCACTCTGCCCCGGCCCCGTAAAGACGGGGTTCGAAAAGGCGGCAAACCTCAAAAATTCGGGGCTTTTCAAAAATCTCAAAGTCGCAAGCCCGCAAAAGGTCGCGCAGTACGGCTATAAAAAGCTCAAAAAAGGCAAGGCGGTCGCTATTCAGGGCGCAAGGAACAAGTTCCTTATCTTTATTTCCCGCTTTGCGCCGCGCTCGCTCGTTCGGCGTATAGTCTACAAAATACAGAAAGTACGGTAATAAATACGGCTTAATAAACATAATTTAATACCACCGGACAAATAGTTCGGTGGTATTTCCTTTTTGCTGCGCCGCACGGGCGCGGACGAATGAGGTTAATAAGGAGGTTTTATGGAAAACGCCATTCCCCACGGCATAAATATCGAACAGTGCAAAAAAATCACGGCAACAGCGATTGACAGCGTCGACGCGTTTTCGGATAAGCAGATAATCTTATCCTATCAGTCGGGAAGAATAATCGTCGCCGGTTCGGGTATGAAAATAGTAAATTTTTCAAAGACGAGCGGTTCGTTTGCGGCGACGGGCGATATTCAGTCGGTAAGATATCTCGCGAAAGGACTGAGCTTTAAGAGCAAGCTTTTCAAATAAATGAGTGTTTTCATATTTATAACCTGCGCAACCTGCGGCGTGCTCAGCGGAATTGTTTACGACGTTTTATATATCGCGCGCTGCCTTGTCTGCGGAGTGCACCCGCACGCATACACCGCAAAGGACAGGGTGTTTTTAATCGCGTGCGATATTTTGTACTGCGCGGCGTTCGCTGCGGGGTACGTTTTCACGTCGGTGATGTTCGATTTCGGCGGGCTTCGGCTGTACATGCTATTGGGCTGTTTGCTGGGCGCGGTGCTGTATTTAAAAAGTTTTCACGTTTTCGTTGCATTTTTCGTTAAAAAAGTATATAATGGTATTACTTTGAAAAAAGGAAGAAAAAAATGAACGAAGAAAAAAGAAACCGCATACTTGCCGCGGTTACCGTAAACGTGATATTGCTTATAGTAATTCTCGCCGCAGTGGTTATTTATCAGCTTGTGGAAATTACGAGCATAAGCCGTCGCCGCGCGCAAATCGAGGATAAAATCGCCGTCTACCGCACCCAGACCGAAAACGCGCAGAATACCCTCGATTACTATAAATCGTATGAAGGATTATTAGACAAGGCTTACGAGTTCGGTTTTGTATTCGGGAAATAAAAAGCATATAAGCGTCGCATAGCTTTGTTGCGCTCCGTGTTTACTCGGTCACGTACTTTTATGTACGCTCCCTCGCAAATACTCGCGCGCCTCGCTCTGTTCGCTTCTCTGCTTTTTGGAAGAGTAATAAATATGAAAACAGGTATAATAGACGTTGGCTCCAATTCCGTCCGCCTTGCTTTGATGGCTGACGGAAAAACTATATATAAAACCCTTGCGACAACCCGCCTCGGCGAAGGGCTGTCGCATACGGGCAAAATGAGCGGCGCCGCTATCGAGCGCACGGCTCAGGCGATTGCGCGATTTAAAGTTCGGGCCGAGGACGACGGGGCGGACAGGCTGTACGTTTTCGCCACCGCTGCGGTGCGTTCGTCGTCGAATAAGGCGGAGTTTCTCGCCGCCGTAAAAAACGTATGCGGGATAGAGGTCGACGTTATAAGCGGCGAAGAGGAGGCGAAAATAGGGCTTCTGGGCGCGCTTAAAGGGCGCGACGGAGGAATTATCGACGTCGGCGGCGCAAGCACCGAGGTGACCGTACAGCTCGGCGGAAAGCTTCTCTATTCCAAAAGCGTAAACATAGGTACCGTCCGCCTGTATGATTTAGCCCAAAGGGATAAAACCAAACTCGAAAAAGTAATTGCGGAAAGGCTTGCCGACTATGGCGAATTCGACGCTTCCGAATTTCTTATGTACACCATAGGCGGCACGGCTTCGCGCCTTGCTTCCATAAAGCACGGTTTAAGGGAATACCGCCCCGAAATCACCGACGGCACTAAAATCACCTTGCAGGAGCTTTCTGAATACGCGGACAGGCTTTTGACGATGCCCGTGGAGCAAATCCGCGCAACCACGATATGTACCAACTCCGCGGATATCGTCGGCGGCGGCTGCCTTCTGATGTGCTCGGTTATGAAGCACTTCGGCATATCGGAAATCACGGTATCCGAAAGCGACAATTTAGAAGGCTACTATATGCTTAAAGAGGGTGCAAAGTGAAAAGATCTAACTTTATAATCGCGATTATCGTCGCTTTGCTTGCGTGCTTTTCAAGCGGAATAGTGCTTTGGCTTGAATATGATTTATGGGCGCTTGCGTGCTACGCCGCGATAATACTCGCGTTGCCTTTTGCAAGCCTTATGCACGAGCTCGGGCATATGCTTTGCGGGGCAATCGTTAAAATCAGGGCGGTGCCTAAATTTTCGCTTTTGGGTTCTTCCAGCGTACAGCTTATTCCAAAGACGGATAAAAATCTGCGTCCTAAATTAATTTTTACGGCAATGGGCGGGT
>DOCD01000108.1:5470-6165 GCA_003503945.1 Clostridiales bacterium
CGTTGGCGGTCAATTTTATCATTATCGTTATAAGCTTTTTGCCCATATATTTCAAAGTATTGCCCGCGTGGGTAACTGTGTTTTTGCCGTCGTCCGTGTATCTTTTTATGCTTAACCTTTACGGTGAAAATACAGACGGGCGGGTTTTAAGCAATCTTATAGGCAATTCAAACGAAGCAAAGGTTATGATTGCCGTATTGACCGTGCAGGCACAGATTTTAAAGGGTAAGCCGATAGCGGAAGCGGACGAAAAGCTTTTATTCGATTTGCCCGTAATTCGGGAGGACGACCCTGCGTTTATTTCGTTGACAGAGCTGCGCTATGAATACTTTTCGGCAAAGGGTAACGAAGAAGAGGCTCAAAAATACAAGCAAAGATACGAAGAACTGAAAAAACAATATATTGATTAACAAGGCTTTCCCTGCGGAAAGTCCTTTTAATTTCAGCTTATTCTGTACAATTTGCCGAAGCAGTGCGGGCATACCCTGCCCCAGAGCTCGGCTTTGGTTTTGCATACGTGATTTCCGCATGTTCCGCATTCGAAAACACTCTCGAAAAATTCGCTGTCGTCGATATCGCACATAAACTTTTTCATAAAATCATTGTGTGCAGCATTTATTTTTTTATTCTTTTCCTTGCTTTTCATTATATAATATGGTATAATAAAATCAAGAAAATTTTTCGATGTTTATAAA
>DOCD01000181.1:0-11090 GCA_003503945.1 Clostridiales bacterium
GTTCGAATCCCTCTCTCTCCGCCAGAAGGGAATTGTACGAACACACGCCAAAGTGAGTTCGTACTTTTTCTTATGTATGAATGCTTTGGCGTGTGCATACCCATTACTGACTTACTGCCTAAACCGCCTATTCCTACGGCTTGGCAAACACAAAAGCGTGATGAGAACGGAAACTTTACAAAATAATGTAATAGACACTTTAAGTGAAATCTTGAAGTGCCTTTGCTATTTGCTTGAATAAATCATTTGATTTTGATATAATGATTACACGATAAACAGTAATTTAGTGGAGATACGGGGTATGAACAAACTGATTGCTTATTGTGGATTGGATTGTGCAAGATGCGATGCATATCTTGCGACAATGAATGACGACTGGGAATTAAGAAAAAAGACAGCAAAACTATGGGGCGAATTAAATAATGCCCCTATCCTTCCGGAACATATCAATTGCCAAGGCTGTCGTGTCGAAGGGGTTAAAACAGTCTTTTGCGAGAATATGTGCGGCGTTCGCCAATGTGCGTTAAAAAAGGGCGTTACAACTTGCGCAGATTGTCAAAATTTAGATAAATGTTCTACTGTAGGGGCGATTTTAGCGAACGACTTATCCGCTTTGAAGAATTTGAAAGGATAAATTTTAATTTAACGTCGAAAGACCGATAACAGTAAATTAAAATATAATATTCGTTTAACGAGGTATTGATTTGAAGAAAAACAGTATAACCATAATTGAAAATAACATAACCGTGAAGAAAAAAACCGCACGAAAAAAATTTGCAACCCGTATTCTATCGGGAACGGCAATTGCGTTGTCGCTTCTTTTTACAACCTCCCTCGGATTGACAGGATGTAAAAATAAAGACAGCTGCTTTTCACCACCCGAAAGCAAACTGCCTATTAAGGACACTTACGCGCTCAACAGATATGACTACGAAGAAGCGTCTGCTTTGCAACCTACCATACGCGCGGACATTTTAAACGTAACCGAACGCGGACTTAAAAGACAGACGCCGCAAATCCTGACAGACGAATTTTCACTTGTTTACGACGTAACCGAAAAGGAACTGCGCACCGCATATGAAATAGTAAGCCCGACGCAAAATTTAAAAGTATCGTCGATAAGGTTTACCGAATACCCCTCCCCTTCTCACGGTATAGCCGCACAAAACTTTACCGAACAGGCAGCGGCGGCAAAAGTATCCGAAGCCGATTATTTTGCATATTACAAATATATGCTTATGACGCAGGGGCAACACCTCGCGCACGAAGCTATAAGAAGGTCCTCGGCTTCATACAGGGCTATAGGCGACAATACTCCGAGAACGGCAGCCGAATGCTTAACGGGCTGGCTTAAAAAACACCCTTCCGCAGATGCACAGTACGGCGAGGTTAAGGGTGAAAACAACGCCGTTAAAAAGGTAATAAGGTTAGACCCGATTTACCGCGGTCAGCACGCGACAGGGCTCTATCTACCTGCGGGCGAAGTTGCCACCGTTAAAATCGATGGGTTGAAGCCCGGTGAAAAGATAACCATTATTTTAGGCGAACAGAACACCCTTGCGTGGAGAGGCTCCGTCCCCGCCGACGGCGAAAAAGAAATTCAGGCTATAACGGGCAACTTCGGCGACGTAAGTTTCCCCGACAACACAAGCGATATCTTCTTTAAAAAAGCCGATATACTTACAGCCTCGGGCAGCTTTTATAAGTACAACAAAGGCGAATCCTCACCGTTTTTGCAAAGTCAATGGCAACGGCAAAACGCACGGGCGCCCTGGCTGTCGGCTACGTTCACTTTCGATAAAAACGGCGAATACGAATTAGGCTTTGCTTTCGGCGGACTTATCAACATAAACCCCTACAACTGTTATTCTGACGTCAACGTCACCATAACCGACGCGGTTGAAACGCCGCACTACGTTCTGGGCGTAACCACTCCCGATTATTTCGATACTTACCTGCGCGACGCGCCGGGAGTTATAGCCGTACTCGATACCGAAAACGGTCAGCTTATGGGTCCCACCGGCGAAATGGGCACCAATAGTTATATGCGCCGAATAAAGAAAGATGAAGTCGACAAGCTTGCAATGCTGTGGCACTCCTTCTTTTCCGTAAACGAATCTTTTACCGGCGGAATATACAACAGATACAATAAAGTAATGTTTGACTGGCACGTACCCGCGGGCGCAGCGGTCGCATTAGGCGGCCATACATACGCTTGCCCTACGGGTTGGTTTGACGGCGCTATGAACTATCGCGGACTGCTTGCAGGCGGAACCTGGGGCATATTGCACGAGGTCGGGCACAACCACGGCTCTGCTTACGGGTCTATATGGGGCTTCGGTACAGGGCGCGAGGGCGAAGTTCGAAACAACGCGCTAAACCTGCTTGCATACATAATTTGCTGCGACGTCGGAACGACGATAAGGAACGGCGGCGGCGCCGAACACGGCGCATACGCGAATCCTTACAGCGTGCTTACCGAAACCTTGACTTTCAAAGGCAAAACGGGCGACTTTGACGACGGCTCATACGGGTACTTCGAATGCCTCGGCATGTATGCAAACCTTATGCACTCGTTCGGCGCCGATAAATTCTACGAGCTGCTTTATACTTACGGAGAACAATCGGTATACGTTGCCGCGCGCGAAAACGACGCTAAAAACATATGGAAGCGCGCCGATTTCGCCTATCGCTGCTCGCTTGTATACGGAATGAACTTCCTCAGATATTTCAACACTTTTTACTGTGCGAATATACCGGAGGATTATTTCAGCGAAGAACAGCTTTCCTTCATTAAGGGTTTGCCCGCATACGAACCGGTATCAAACTTCTATGCCGGCGAAATCGACGGAGTAAAAACTGCGGGCGACTTTAAAGTAACCTTCGGAAGCGACGTGGATTTTGATTTGTTGGATAAAACGATAAGCACGCTTGACGACGGCGAAAGAAAAGGCTTTGAAATAATTTCCGTCGGTCAGCCCGACCACGGCACGATAAAAGATACGGGAAACGGTCGGTACACCTATTCGTTCAATAACGAGTACATCGGAACAACCGACAAATTCTCTTTCAAGGTAAAACTTTCGGACGGAATAATACACGAATTCACAGTACATCTCAGAATAAACTATAACGGCGCGCGCCTTGCCTCCTACCACAACATAAGCGTGACTGCAAAAGACGCCGACGGAAAGCTGGAAGAAGCTATGGCGCAAACCTCGTCGTCTGTACCCGAAATTTCAAGCGTTGCCTCCCCCGTACTTTCCTACACGTCGCCCACGGGAGAAAACGAAGTTAAAGTAACGGATTTCTTCTACAAGGCAACCGAAACAGCTTCCTACGAATTATCCCTGCGCGGAGACGATTACGCCTATGCATATTTCGGGGACAGCTTTGAAAGCCTTGAAAAAATTATGACGCTAAAAGGTTACAACGGCGCTTATTCCGATAACCTGACTTACAAAGTATCTCTCGAAAAGGACAAATTTTATGCGGTAAGGCTATATAACCTTAACACCGGCGGAAAGGGCGGCGTGGCGCTCGGTATACGTAAAGAGGGCGAAAGCAAGTTTACCGAGCTTGACTCCTCCGCCGTTTATCACCCCGACGTAACCGACGTAAACAATGTCGAAACGTACGTGTTCGAACCTAAGTATCTGATATCCAAAAAAGACAGCGTCAAACTTTCCAATTCCGGAACGGACAAGGGACAATGGTCGGTCATTGCCGCACCTGACGGCGACCATATCCACGAAGGCAGATACGTCAAAGAAATTATGACGGACGAAGCCACTGGTGAAAAAACCGAGCTTATAACAGATAAATGGACGTGGCTTATCGACGGGCAGGCGGGAACAATGCTTCATACCGCTTATACTGGTAGCGGCGTTCGCCCCCCTACACTCGAGGCACCCGACGTATTCATAATCGATACCGCGCGCGAACAAGCTTTCAACTATTTCTCGATTGCAACCCGAAATACGGCAAACGCGTTTATAAAGAAATACCGGCTGTCTGTATCGAGCGACAACGTAAACTACAAAGAAGTAGCCTCTACGGATTTATCCGACCCTGCAGACGTGCTTATATATAAAAACGCAGTCGCCACGTTAGAGTTCCCGCAGCTGACAGGCCGCTACTGGAAGCTTGAAGTAATGGAAACAAGCGGCAAAAACTTTACCATTATATCCGAGCTCGACGCAGGCATCGTTTCCTCCACGCAAAGAATCCTTTCCTCAAACAGCAATTTGCTCTATAAGACAAAAGGCTGGAAAAATTCAAACACGATAGAAGAAGAACCAAACGGATACATCATTTCAGAAAATAAAAACGAAAAAGCCGTAATAAAGTTCAAGGGCGAAAGCATAGGCGTTTACGCCGCTACGGGCGAAGGCTACGGTACTGCCGACATTTATCTTGACGGCAAAAAGTACTCGTCTATCGACCTCAACAGCACTATTCACGAAGCGCGAAAGCTTGCGATCTTCGCGGACAATTTAGATAATAAGGAGCATACTTTGGAAATTATAACTACTTCTGCAAATAAAGTTATGTTAAACGTAATAGGCATTCCCTATATGGCAAGCCTTATAAACGCACCTAATATTTATGCCGAACGCGCTTTGGCTATTTCGCTGACGGTATTCGTTTTATTGTTTGCCGCCCTTGCCGCATTTATATGCGCATTGATATTCGCGCCGAAATTCCGCAATTTTATTTTCGGCAACAAATTAATGAAAAAGCTTGACGGGCGAAAAAACAAAAAAGCAACCGAGGATAAATTTGACGACCTGCAATCAGACGCAGACGAATCAACCGCTAAACCCAAGCGCAAAACAAAAAAGCCGAAAGACTTTTAAAATAACAGGGGAGCCGTGCATATGCACGGCTCCCTTTCCTATATTTATCTGATGTCAAAATCTTGCTATGAACACGGCGCGGATATCCTTTTATTCAGCCGATTTTCGTTTGCTTTTAACCGCAATTATTATGATTAAGACAATAACGGACAATACTGCTGCCGACAGCACTGAAATCAGCGTAATTTCAAGCACGGACAGCGAAAAAGTTTTGCTTTCGCAAATACGGAACAGTCCGCCGTCAGAAGCAAAGCATATGTAATCGCCGTAAATATCCGACTTAATCGGTACGATTTGCCCGTCCACCGCATAAACCTCGTAATCGGACTTTGAATCCGGCTTACGGAACTTTACGATATATCCGCCGTACTCGACGCTTTCGCCGTCAAGGCTGAACTTAACGCGGTAATATTCGCCCGTGTTTTCCAGCGAAATTTGCGTACGCGCGTCGAACAATCCTTCGACAAGTACGCTTGCGTCCGCCGTTGCGAGCGTGCTTACCGTTTTTATGTACTCCGCATAAACGACTGTATTTCCGCGCACTTCCTCCACCGCGCTCAGCGTAACGAAGTATACACCGTCCGTACCCTCGTAAATCCATTTCCCGTCTTTGAACTCCGCGAATTTAAGCGGACACGACGGGACGTAAGCGCCTTTTTCGACGCGGGCGCAATAAATTTCCTCAAAGTTATCGAGTTGGATTTTGCCGTCGTCGTATAAATCGCCGTTATCCTTATTCCACTCCATAAACACAACCGAACAGGTATACTTTGCGCTGCTCGCCATAGTCGATTTCAGTTTTTCGGCATTTTTTGCAAACAGCTCGGCTTCGTCGTCTATATCTTCTATATCCGCGCATTCGTACATATACGTCAGCACGGGGAAAGAATTTTCGTCGCCTCCCTGCCAGTATTCGTGGTTGAAATTTTCATGCAGATAAATCGAAAGATTGTTTTCCGACAAAAGCTTGTCGGCGCTTATTTGCGTTGCGGCGTATTCGAAATTCTGCGCGTATTCAGTGCCGCCTATCCCGCCCGAATTGCCCGTATAATAGTTGTATACGAAGTTGTCGGGAAAGGTATTTAAAGATAGATTGAAGCTTTCCGCAAAGCCCGCTATATGCCCCGTATTTTTACTGCCCTCGTCGCAAACAAGCGTTACGTTTGTATACGACGACGATATGCTGCCCGTGACGCTGCCCGCTATTCCGCCGACGTAATCACTGCCGAACAGCTCGGCGCCCGACATACAGTTGTAAACGTTGTCCGCTTTACCCGCTATCCCGCCGACGTAGTTCGCGTTTGTGCCGCCCGCCTTAATCGTACCGGAAGAGAAACATCCGTCAACCGTAATATTTCCGTTGCCGATTATCCCTCCGACGTAGCCGCCGCTTCCGCAGATTACGTTTCCTACCGAAAGCGAATTGCGCACGATAAGCCCGTCGAACACGCTGTTGCCGACTACACCGCCGGCATAATTGTCCGCCCGAATATTGCCGTAATTCTGCAAATACAACAGATTGTGCCTTGCGCCTATGAGAACCTCGTCCTGCGTTTCGTTAGCGTTGAAATATTTGTTGATTATTTCCGCAAAACCCAGCCCGCCGAACAAATCGTTCCTGTCGCCGTCGCTTTGAGTTACGTTGCCGTAACCGCCTACAACGCCGCCGACGTACTTACGACCCGCAATTTCGCCGTAATTTGTGCAAAAATAGTTTTCGCCCGTGCCGAAACCTACTATACCGCCTACGTATAGCGCGTACGCTTCTTTACCGACGTTTGCCCTGTTTTCGCAGTCCGAAAGCTTCCCCGCCGAAAAGCCCGCTATACCGCCCACGTTGGTAAGATTGGATTTGGTTTCGGTAAAAGGCGCCACTTCGCCTTTGTTTATGCAGGCAATTATATCGCCACTGTTGAAGCCCGCTATACCGCCCGCGTTGGATTTACCGGTAACGGTCGCGCCGTTTACGCAACCTTCGCAAATGCCCGTCTGCACTACGTTGTTGCTGTCGATTGTGGCGGAATTGTCGTCGATACGGCTGACGCCGTTAAACGCCGTTATGCCGCCGACGTAATTGTCGCCCGAAATCCTGCCGCTTACCGTAATTTTTTTAAGCGTGCCGAAGTTTTTCGCCACACAGCCGACGTACTCGCAGTCGTCGCAATCCAACGACAAATTTTCAAAATTCAATCGTTCGATTACCCCCGTTCTCGTCACCGTTTCGAATACGGCAAAGCAATCGGAATCGCCGCTCAAGCTTATATTTTTAAGCGTGTGATAGCCGCCGTAAAACTTGCCGCCGAACGTCTTTACCGAAACGAATTTTTTTCCTGCGAAATCCAAATCGCAAGTTAAATGCACGTTAAGGTTTACCGAATAATCCGCAGACTTCGAACAGTTATCCGCAAACGCCGTAAACTGCTCGACTGTTGATATTTCTATTTCCTCGCCCGACTGCTCTTTGTCTGTGAGCGTAAAACGGTATCTCCTGCCCTGACTGTAAACGTGTTCGTCGGAAAAAAGAATTTTGTATTCGCCCGCGGTATTCAACGAAATATAATCGTTGCCGTTTTTATATTTGTCTTTACCGTCGGTAATGTAAAATTCGAGGTCGCCGTTCATAATATCGCGCGGAGTTACGGTCAGATACAAAACGTACTGTTCGTATTCTTCGTTGTAATCGTCGTCGCCGTCCTCAACCTTCGCGAAAGCGAATTTTTTATCGATATCCACGCCGCCCTGTTCGTTAAAGCCGTAGCCGTTGAAATCGCCGACGATATAGTAACCGTCTAAAAGCCTGTCGCACCACTCGGCGGTAGTTAAATAGTTTTCGTTCCCCACCGTGAACGACAGCTCGTACCAGCCGACGTCGGCAATCGTCAGCTTCGATATGTTGGTATCCTCGTCGTTATCGTCGTCTATAAGGCGGTAACCGCCCGTTATTTCGGCTTCGTAAATTCTGTACTTTAAAGCCGTATCGCGTTCGGATACGAACAGCTCGCCAAAGCGGTATTCTTCAAAGGCTGTATTCTGCTCGTACCTTTTAAGCGCGTACGCGTCTTTACCGTCTATGATAGCGTCGGGGCTGTCCGTAAACAGCTCCGTTCCCTCGTCGAATACCGCAAAATACTCTGCCGCGTCCTCTATATACAGATTGTAAACGTAATCCTCCCCGCTGCCGTAATTCCCGTCGATATCGAACGCATATTCATTTCCGTCGCGCAAGACGGTAGGAGTGAAAAGTATTCTGTACGCGCCGCCGTTTTGCACGGTATGCGTTTCTTCACCGTAGTTTATGACCGTGCCGCTTTCAAGCCTGACGCAGGATAAATAATATAAATCGTAAGCGGTAAAATACGGATTGTACGTAAGCTTGAACTGCGTTTCACCGACGTTCACAGAATAGGTTTCGGGCGTATAAAAGGAATATGTAATATGGCAACTCGTGGCTTTATAGCCGTTTTCCTCTTCTGAAAATATTTTGTCGGGTGAAACTTTTATATTGTATCGGTACGACTGCGCTTCGTCTACCTCCATATTTTCTCCGCGAACGGAGTAATAATGCACTCCGTAGTTATCGGTGACGTAAAACTTCACCGCCGACGATAAAGTTACTTTTTCAAGATAATAGTTCCCGTCGTCGCGCAAAACCATTTTGTTGGAATTTTTTACGGCGTAATTCTGGTTGCTGAACGCCGCGTAGAAATTTTTATCATCCTCACCGTCGGCATACGCAGCGAAAAGCCCCGCCGAGCCGCTTACGAGCATAACCGCGGTCAGAGCAATTATTGCCGTCAGTCTATTAGTTTTCATTTTTGCCTTCCTCCTCCGTAACGCTTTCGGTTTGTTGCGCGATGCCTCCCGTTATAATCGCAGGCAGTCGTTTGAATATTTTTCTGCGTTCCTTCTTCCTGAAAAACGTTTTCATAAGCGGCTTATCGAATATAACGAGCATAGACGGTATAACAAGCAATACGCCGAGTATAGATATTATTACGCCCCTTCCGAGACAGTTGCCCAAGGTCGCAATCAGCGGATTTTCGACTACGACGCCTATTAAAAACGATGCGGCAACCATAATCGAGCCCGAGGTGATTATCGTCGGGAAAGCGGCGTTCACCGCCTCCGCCATAGCCTCTTTGCTCTCCATCGATTTCCTGAACTCGACGTACCTGCCCGTCGTAACTATCGCGTAATCAATCGTGGCGCCCATCTGTATCGCGCTGACTATGAGGTACACGAAGAAAAACACGTTAGAGCCCATCAGCGGGAAAAATGCGAAGTTGATAAATATTGCACCCTGAATTGTCAATACAAGCGGGAACGGCAGCCCCCACGATTTTATAGTGAACAAAAGAATAACAAAGACAAACAAAATCGTAAGCACGCTTACTTTGACGTTATCCTCTGCGAACGATTGATTTAAGTCGTACGAGCTCATCGAGTCGCCCGCAAATATCGCTTCGGGGCAAAATGCTTTCACCTCACTCAAAAGTCTGTGTATAAGTGCGAAGGTTTCCTTGCCCTCGACCTTTCCGTTTATATTGAAAAGCATTCTCGAATAGTTTTTGCCGATAAGCTGGTCCTCCGCGTCCTGCACGGTATCGCGCAAATCCTCGTAGCTTTCAAGCGCGTCGGCGTTGCTGTAAAGATTTGCCGTAATGAAATCATCGTGGTCGAACGCGCAATCGCAAAGCTGCAACAGCGAAGCCGTGTAAATATTTTTGTTCGCTTCGTACAGCGCGACTTCTTCTATTCCGCCCTTACTGTCGGGCTTGCTGAAAAACGCGTAAGCGGTAAATATCTTGTCGGCAACGCTTTCGTCCACCGCAAGCAATTTTGCAAATCTGCGGTAATTAATCTGCTCCGTCAGGTAAACGTCCTGCGCGTTCAAAGTCAGCTCCACGTTAGCAATGCCGAGCGCCTCGTCTATTTCGTCATAGGCTTCAACCATTCGTATTATGGCAAGCTGCTCCTCGTAGTCCTGTCCGGGCACTAAAATTACGAACTGGTTCGTTACCCCGAATACTTTTTCGGTTTCCCACGCGGCAATCTGGCTTGCCGACGGGCGGCTCGTATCAATGCTGTTCATCGAATAACAGTAATCGGTCTGAAACGAAAAATACGTGCCGACGGACACCACGGCGATAAACATGGCGAGAATTACGTACCTGAATTTTATAACCGCCTTTGCGACGGGGCGCACCGAAGGGACGAAATTGCGGTGTCTGGTTTTTTCGATAGGCTTACTGAATATCAGTATAACTGCGGGCATAAAGAAAAAAACGGTAATCATACTGCACACAATACTTTTCGCAAGCACAAGCCCCAAATCCGCGCCCAACCTCAGCGCCATTGTGGTCAGAGCAAGAAGTCCGGCTATCGTGGTAAGCGACGACCCGCAGATTTCGGGTATGGCTTTCGACAGCGCTTCGGTAATAGCGGCACGACTGTCGCCGAGAAGCCCCTTTTCCTCCGTAAACCTGTGGCAGAGAATTATCGCGTAGTCAATTGCGAGCGCAAGCTGTAATATGACGCAAACCGCATTCGAAATAAACGAAATCGTGCCGAAAAAGAAATTCGTACCCATATTCAGAAGGGCGGCGACGGCAAATACAATCAAAAATACGCCGACCTCCGCAAAGCTCTTAGATGTGAATATAAGCACGGCGATAATTATGAGTATAGCGAGCAACAGTACGAAATTTATATCACGCACGAGGTCGTCCGCCATAGTGTCGACAAGCGACACGGAAACGAGCGCGTCGTACGACGACAGAAGCTCAACCGTCTTATTGTACGCTTGCACGCTTTTTTCGTCCTCGTCGTCGCCGTCGAAAGTTATGTTGAACAGCGCGCATGAATTTCTATAATAATCGGGGGTGGAATTGAACTCGAAAGACTTCACTCCCTCGTACGCTTCGATTTCGTCGTGCAGCTTTTCAGCTTCGGCGTACGGGATATTGCGAACCATAATAGTTGCCGTGCCGTATGTTACGAACTCGTCCTCCATTATTTCGATAGCCTTTTTAGTATCGGTAGACGCAGGCAGATAGGTTGTTATACTGTACTCTATCTTTACCTGACTCATACCCCAAACCGAAAAAACAATCAATGCGACGAAAATAAGCACGATTATCTTTCTTTGATCGACTATAAACTTAGCTAATTTTTTCATTTAGTAATACACTCGTATGCTTTCTTGACTTTCATACTATTTTATGATAATCA
>DOCD01000181.1:11343-14128 GCA_003503945.1 Clostridiales bacterium
TTTATGATAATCTATATAAAAGGTAAAATAATTTCGGTATACCGTTATTTACAATCAGTGAATTAATATACCGTTTTAAGGAAAGTGTATTATTTATGGAAAAGAAGGAAGATAACCGCATAATACGAAGCAAGCGCGATTTACGCGGCGCTTTTATGGAGCTTATAAAGGACCAGCCGTTTGAAAAAATTTCGGTAACCGATATCTGTAAAAAGGCGATGATAAACAAGATGACCTTTTACAAGCACTATCAGGACAAGTACGCCCTGCTCGACGACTGCATACGGGCGATTGCCGAAAACATTTATCTTGCGTGCGTACCCGACGCGGACATCGAAAAGCGTATAAACGAAAACCCCGTAGACCTGTTCGTGGATTTGCTTGCAAACGCAATGACGGAGTGTTATCAAAGGAAAGAAATTTTACTGTCGCTCGTTTACGGCAATAATACGTCTCTTCGGTTCGTCGTCGAAAACTGTTCCAAAAAAATAATAGAGCAGCTTATGAAAAGGCTCTCGCAAAAATATGAGTTCAGGTATCCCATATCCATAATTACAGCTTTTATAACGGGCGGTTTTGCAAATGTGATTACCGAATGTCTTATTATGCCCGCCTTTTCGATAGAAACTTTAAATTCTTATTCGAGAACCTTTTTCAACGATATTTTAGACAGTAAGCTTATAACCAAGTAATACCTGAAAAGGCGGGCGCAACGCCCGCCTTTTTACTTTCAAAATTCTATAATTTTATTTGCAATCGTCTCGCGGAACGCTTTATCGTGTTCTACGAGAATCATAGTCGGTTTAAACTCGGAAATAAGCTTTTCAATCTGAATGCGCGAGTATAAATCAATATAATTGAGCGGCTCGTCCCAGACGTAAAGATGCGCGCTTTCGCACAGACTTTTCGCGATAAGAACCTTCTTTTTCTGCCCTTCTGAAAACGAGGATATATCCCGCTCGAAATGGCTTTTATCCATACCCGTTTTACTGAGTATCGCCATAAACAAGCTTTCGTCGATTTTATTCTGCTTTGCAAAGTCGCATAGTCTGCCGCAAACGCAATCGGTTGTCTGCGGAATATAGGAAATAATAAGCCCCGACGAAGGCGTGAATACGCCCGTATGCCCGATTTCTTTGCCCGCAATAAGTTTTAAAAAGCTCGATTTTCCGCAGCCGTTTTTGCCCGACAGCGCAACCCTGTCGCCACGCATTATTTCAAAGCTTACGGGCTTGCAGATTTTTTGTCCGTCGTATACTATTTCAACCTCTTTTGCCGTAAGCAGTCTTTCGCTGCGGTATTCGAGAGGAAATAGTTTGAGCCTTTCGCAAGTTTCCGAATTGCGCAAAAGCTGTGATTTTTCTTCGGCTGCCTGCTGCTGCCGCGCCGAAGTTACTTTTGCCCTCTTCATCAGCTTTGCCGCTTTATGCCCGACATAACCTCTGTCGGGGCGCAAACCCGATTGATTTTTTCCGCCGAATTTTGCCGCTTCAGCCTTATCGGCCCACGCTTCTGTGCGGCGCGCGGCTTCCGTCAAACGCGCAATATCCTTTTTCAGCCGCTCGCTTTGCGCTTCCTCCGCTGCCTGCTTTTTTTCGAAATTTTCAAACCACGAAGAAAAATTTCCGCTTTGAAGCTCGATGTCGGTTCTGTTTATCGCAAGTATGTGGTCTACGCAGCCGTCAAGGAAGGCCCTGTCATGGGATACGAGTATAAACCCGCGCTTCCCGCGAAGATACTCCGCAACCGTCGCCCTTCCGTCCGCGTCGAGGTGATTTGTGGGTTCGTCGATAAGAAGAAAATTGTTCTCGCCTGCAAAGAGCGCGGCAAGCAATATCTTTGTTTGCTCGCCGTTGGAAAGATTATTAAACGGGCTGTAATATGAATTTATATCGATATCGAGATACGAAAGCTCGCGAAGTATGCGCCACTCCTCCGTATCGGGGCATATTTCGCCCAAAACCTCGTAAGCCGGACGAAACTTATTTTTTACCGCAAACGGAAAGTAAGTAAACTTCACGTTTGACGAAATATTGCCGCGATATGAATACTCGCCCGCGAGAAGCTTCAAAAGCGTTGTTTTGCCCCTGCCGTTTCTGCCTACTACGCCCAGCCGCCAGTCGGTATCGAGCTGAATGTTTACGTTTTCAAACACATTTTTGAAACTTCCGTCGTAACCGAAGGTAAGATTTTTTATATTTATCAAAGACATTTTCAACCTCATTAAAATAAAAAAAGTTATGAGAAAGAAATCCTCATAACTTATAAATTATACGGAATATAAAACTTTCCCACTAAAACGCGGCGCGACAAACTCGCGCTGCGCATTTATTCAATTTAACGGAAAAGTATATACATTTTTCACCTTAATTAAGATTTTTTAACATTATAACATTGCAAAGCAAAAAAATCAAGTTTTTTAAGCCATACTAATTGTAATTATGAAAATCAAATGGCTAGGCACGGCGTCGATACTTATAAAAAGCGGACGCAATAAAATTCTGTTCGACCCGTATCTGAAAAACTTTAATAAAAACGCCGAACCGTTCCCTTTGAACGAAGTGAAAGACGTCGAAGCGATATTTATCACCCACCCGCACTTCGACCATTTTTCAGACCTGCCCGCCGTTTTGCGGGCGACCGATTGCCCAGTCTACGTAAACGAACGCGGCGTGGAAATCGCAAAAAAGCAACGCTTTTATAACGGGCGGTTTATCGAAATAAAAGCGGGCGAAAACGTACCGTTTGAAAATATCTCGGTGCGCAGCTACCGTGGGCGGCATGT
>DOCD01000094.1:0-6441 GCA_003503945.1 Clostridiales bacterium
GTGGCCCAGCTCCAGGGCCTTGCTGAGCACGAAGCGGGTCTGGGGCATAGGCCCCTCCGCCGCGTCCACTAAAACCAAAACGCCGTTTACCATCATCATTACGCGCTCGACCTCGCCCGAAAAGTCCGCGTGACCCGGAGTGTCGACTACGTTTATTTTTACGCCGTTATAGTGTATCGACGTGTTTTTCGCAAGAATGGTTATGCCCCTTTCGCGCTCCAAATCGCCCGAGTCCATTACTCTTTCTTCAACCGACTGGTTCTCGCGAAAGGTATGACTTTGCTTTAACATTGCGTCGACAAGCGTTGTTTTGCCGTGGTCTACGTGCGCGATTATAGCCACGTTTCTTAAATCTTCTCTTAACAAATTTCTGCCTCTTTTATCTTTTTTTCATCAATCCCCGACTATTAAAAACACTTTGACTTTATAGAAGCAAGCAAGAGCAGGAAGTATGCGCGTTGACAAGGGAGTTTACATAAATAGTAAATGACCGAAGGCAACGCGCTTACCGACGAACTATTGCGTAGCTTAAATGAAGTCAACTTAAAACTCACACTTTGTGCTTCTGTCGAATAACTTTATAATTATATCCATGCAGTTCTTTGCGCCGTCGCCGCTTTCGAACACCTTCGACTTAAAGCAAGCTTCGTACACCGCGTTTGTTATCGGCAGCTCGACGCCCAGCCTGTCGCCGAGCTCCTTCATTGCTTTCGCCGTCATAACGCCCTCGGCAAGCTTATCGAACTTCGCGCCGCGCGCCATCATTTCGCCGTAGGTGCGGTTGTGCGAATACTCCGAAAACAGCGTCGTTTCGTAATCGCCGAGGTGCGCAAGCCCGTAAGCCGAAGTGAAATTTCCGCCCATAGCCTGTATGAGTCTGCCGACTTCGTTTGCGCCGCGCGACATTAACGGGCCCTTTAAACTTACGTAGCCGCTTCCGTCGAGAACGCCAGCCGCAATGCCGAGTACGTTTTTCGCCGCCGCGCCTATTTCGGTGCCTATAAGGTCGTTGCCGTAGTAAAACCTTATGAGGTTGCTTTTGAAGTTATCCGCAAGGTAGCGCTTCAGCTTGTCGTTTGCGCTGTCGATAACCATACAGTTAGGTATGCCCTGCGTGAACGCCTGAATATGACCGGGGCCGACCCACACCGCAATATTATCGGGTGAAATTCCGCTTTCGGTCATTACCTCGGAAAGGCGTTTACCCGTGCTTTCCTCTATGCCCTTCATACAGAGCACGAAGGGCTTGTCCTTTACGTCGAACGCGGTGACCTTTTGCATAAATCCGCGCAAGCCCTGCGAGGATATTGATATAATTATTATATCCGCGCTTTCCACCGCGAACTTCAAATCGCAAGTAAGCGTTATGCTTTTATCGAGGGTAACGTAGTCGTTTTTACCCGTATTTTTTAAAATTTCGTACGAATAATCGCCCTCGGGCCCCCAGGATACGACCTGATTTTTAAGCACCGTGGCTTGATACCACGCTATGAACGAGCCCCAACGCCCGCAACCTAAAACTGAAATTTTCATAATATACCTTTAAAACTATTGTGAATTTAACAAACATAAGGCTTCCCATCAGGGGAAGCTCCGCGAAGCGGTGATGAGGGCTCAATTAATAATGCTACCTCATCCGTCACTTCGTGACACCTTCCCCAAAGGGGAAGGCTAAATACTTTTTCTCTCTTGATTTTATTGTAAAACCGTGCAGATACGAGCAAGACAAGGAAAACGGAGCTTGACAATGTATTGCGAAGTATAAACGCAGTTTAAATGCTCTTTCTTTCTAAAAATGCGCGCGACAGGGTCACCTCGTCGGTGTATTCCAGCTCGCTGCCGATGGGGATACCGTGCGCAAGACGGGTTACGTTTACGCCCAAAGGCTTTAAAAGCCGCGCTATATACATTGCCGTCGCCTCGCCCTCCACGTCGGGGTTTGTCGCCATGATAACCTCGCTAACGCCGCCCTCGTTTATGCGGGCAAGCAGCTCCTTAATACGGATATCGTTGGGCCCGACGCCGTCCATAGGGCTTATAACGCCGTGCAAAACGTGGTAAACCCCCTTGAATTCGTGCAGCTTTTCCATTGCTATTACGTCCTTAGGGTCCTTAACCACGCAGATTTCGGCTTTGTCGCGACGCTTACAGATTTCACAGACGTCGCCCTCGGTGAAATTTCCGCAAACCTTGCAATACTTAACCTTGCGCTTGCAATCTATTATGCTTTCGGCAAACGACCGCGCCTCCGCGTCCGTCATACCGATAATTTTGTACGCGTAACGCTGAGCCGTCTTTTTGCCGACCCCTGGAAGTTTTGAAAATTCGTTTATAAGTTTGCCGATAGGCTCGATAAATACGTCCATAAATAACGTAACCTCATCCGTCTGCTTCGCAGACAACTTCCCCAAAGGGGAAGGCAAATTCAAAAATGCAGAGATGCGAGCAGAGCGAGGAGCAAAAGGTTTTGCAAGGGGAGCTTACTAAGACGTAAGTGACCCGAAGCAAGTTCTTTTGCGACAAAGCTATGCGACGCATATATGCGTTTTTACAGTAAACCGCCGGCTTTGCCGAACGGCCCCATTTTTTCGTTATACACCTCGTCGGCCTTTTTGTAGCCGTCGTTGATTGCAGCCATGATAAGGTCTTCGAGCATTTCGATATCGTCCTCGTCGGTGATATCGACCGTTTCGGAAAGCTTGCTGCCGAACTCGATACCGTTTATAATCTTTTTCGCGTTCATATAGACGACGACCGTTTCGTCGCCCTCTTCGCCGCCGCCCGAAAGCCCTACTATTTCATAATCTTCGAGCTCTTTTTCGGCTTCCTGCATCTGCTCCTGCATTTTCTGGGCTTGCTTCATAAGGTTCTGCATATTGCCCATTCCGCCCATACCGCCTTTAAATCCGGCCATAAAAAACTCCTTACAACTATTTTCTCGCTCATTTTTTGCGTTTATTTTATTTCTATGTCGACGCCTTCGAAATTTTTCTTCAATTCCTTTACGGCTTTATCGTATTCGCTTTCGCCCTTCTTTTTTATGCGCACTTCGTGCTCCGCAACGCCGAACTCCAAAAGCGTTTCGGCTATAAACGCCGCGTTGTCGGCGCGGGTTAATCCCCTGTAAACGGCGTCGCTTTCGGTGGTCAATATAAGCTTTTCACCCTCGAAAAAGTTACCCAAATCCATACAGAGCGTAAACAGGACGGCGTTTTTACGGGTGGTGCGAAGGCTCCTTAAAAGCTTGCCGAACACGCCCGATTTTTCTTCCTCGCGAAGAACGCGCGGCTTGTCGGACGCAAGCTTTGCCTCCGTTTCCCACATCGTTGGCTGAACCTCGGGCTTCGCCTCGGTTGCGGGCGGCGCGGCAAACGGGTTGACGTCGCCATCTTCCTCCGCCAGCACGGGTTTGCGCCTTTCGGGCTTTGCCTCAATTTCGGGTTTTACTTCTCTTTCGGGTTTCGGGGCGACGGGCGCAACCGTTACGCCCTTTTGTATCTTCGCTTCAAGCGAATTTAATCTGCCTATAAGCGCGTCGATATCGTAATCGGCCTTGGGCATCGCGCACTTTAAAATCGCCGTTTCGAGGGTAATTTTGCCGTTAAGCGAGTAGCGCATATCCGTTTCCGCTTTTGCCAGAATTTCCGTCACCCGCAAAAGCTTATGCCCGTCGCATAAGCCCGCAAGTTCCTTTATCCTTTCGTAAGTTTCCGCAGGCAAATTTACTATCTCGGTCGCGTTTTTGCAGATTTTGACTATTGCGCAGTTATTGGCAAGGTTGAGTAAATCCTTTACAAGCACGCCCACGCTTTTGCCCGTGGAAAGTATTTCCTCTACGGCGGAAAGCGCGGCGGAAGAATTTTCGGTGAGTATGCCCTGCATAAGGGAGGCAATCGCAAAGAAGTCGGCGCTGCCCAAAACGGCGTTTACGTCGTCGTAGGTGAGCTTGCCCGTGGAATAGGAAGCGCACATATCCGCAATCGACAGACAGTCGCGCGCGCTGCCTGCGCCCGCGCGGGCTATCGCCGCAACCGCCTCGTCCTCGTAGCTTTTGCCCGTTTTGTTGAAAACGTCCTTTATAAGCCCTTCGAGGTCTTTTTGCGGAATAAGCTTGAAGTCGAAGCGCATACAGCGCGAAAGTATGGTCGCGGGGATTTTCTGCGGCTCGGTCGTCGCAAGAATGAACACGGCGTGGGCGGGCGGCTCTTCCAGCGTTTTCAAAACGGCGTTGAACGCCGAAGCCGTGAGCATGTGCACCTCGTCGATTATATAAACTTTATACTTGCCCGCAACGGGCGGGTACTGAACCTTTTCCCTCAAATCGCGCATTTCATCGACGCCGTTATTCGACGCAGCGTCGATTTCCGATATATCGAGGTTAGAGCCGTCCGCAAGCGATTTGCACACTTCGCACTTGCCGCAGGGCGAGCCGCCGACGGGGCTTTCGCAGTTGATTGCACGCGCGAAAATTTTGGCGAGGGTTGTTTTACCCGTGCCGCGCGGCCCGCAGAACAAATACGCGTGCCCTATCTTACCCGTGGAAATCTGATTTTTCAGGGTTTGGACGATATGCTCCTGCCGAACGACCGTATCGAACGATACGGGGCGGAAAGTTCTGTAAAACGCAAGATATGCCATCTATTTCTCCGTTATCAAAGAAAGTAATTTATGTTTTGCGCGGTGTATCGCGTTATCCACGCTTTTCGTGCTTTTATTCAGCGCCGACGATATCTCGGAAAGGGACATTCCGTCGGTATACATGACGAGCGCCTTAAACTCCAAAGCGGATAAAATGCTGCTCATTTTATGCAATAGTTCGCGCTTGTCTTCGCGCTTAATAAGCTCGTCCTCGGGGCTGTCGGACGACCACTCTTCCCCGATTTCTACAATGGGCAGAAAGTTGTTGAGCGCGGAATACTTCGCCCCGCCGCTCTTTTTTACGGTGTTCAATATGCGGTTTCTGATACAGCTGTAAGCGTAGGAAGAGAATTTACCCGATTCCTTTTTGAAGCCGTTCACCGCAAAATACAGCCCGCACATACCCTCCTGAACCAAATCTTCCGTTTCGCCGCCGCTTAAAAAGAAGCGGCGCGCTATGGTGAGTACGCGGGGTTTATATCGTAAATACAGCTCCTCCCACGCGGCTTTGTCGCCGCTTTGGCATACGAGCACAAGTTCTTCGTCGGTCATGAGCGCTTTCTCACCACTTCGTACGCGGCTATGCCGAACGCGACAGAGGCGTTTAAGGAGTTTACTTTGCCTTTTAAGGGGATAGAAAGCGTGAAATCGCACTTTTCGCGCGTGAGCCGCCTTACTCCGCTATCCTCGCCGCCGACTATTATAGCCACTTTGCCCGAAAAATCCGCGTCGTAAATATTATTGCCGTCGGCTTCGAGCGCATACAGCCAGAAGCCGTTTTCTTTAAGCTTGTCTATGGCGTATTTCAAAGAATTGACCTTAGCCACTTTGACGTGGTTAGCCGCCCCCGCGGAAATTCTGACGACCGCCTCCGTGACGCTTGCCGAATTGTTCGCGGGGATAATCACCCCGTCCGCGCCCGCGCACTCGGCAACCCTTATTATCGAGCCGAGGTTATGCACGTCCTCTATTCCGTCGCAGAGCACCACGAACCCGTCCTTTTCGCCGCGGGATAAAATAATTTCGTCAAGGGTGGAATATTCGTAATCGGTGGTATACGCGATAACGCCCTGATGCCTGCCCGCCTCGCTCTCTCTGTCGAGCACTTTTCTGTCGACGAACTGAACGCGGATATTTCTTTTACGCGCTTCGGCAAAAATAGCTTTAAGCGAGCCCTGCGGCTCCTTTTCCATCAACAGTTTATCTATATTTTTATCCGTTTTAAAAAGTTCCGAAACGGCGTTTCTTCCTGCAACTTTCATATATTTTCACCCAGCAATTCGTCAATGCGCGAATATTGCCCCGTAAGATAGAGATAGCCCAAAACCGCCTCGAAGCCCGTCGAACGGTTGTACTCCGCGACGCTCGCATTCTTGCTCTTCGTAGCTTTTTTCGCGTTTCTGCCGCGCTTATAAATTGCGGTTTCCTCCTCGGTAAGTCGGGGCAGAAGCTTATCCAAAAGTATGCTTTGCCCGTGCGCGGATACTTCGGAAGAGGTAAGCTTTTGCAGCTCGCCCGTGCCGTAATCCGTGGATAAAACCAGCTTTTCGCGCACGTACAGCGAATACACCGCGTCGCCCACGAATGCAAGCGTCACGGGGCTGATACTCCGCGCCTTTTCAACCGAAATCGTAGTAAAAAAATCACCCATAAAAAAACAACTATATTATTTACGTTGCCGTCCAAAATCACACTTTTGGACGAGCAGCCCCGATTTGCGCATACTTGCGCCTCAGCGGATTGAATTTGCGCAACTAAATAATAAGTGTGCCCTTACGGTTGCGCAAAGAAAGGCAGCGCCTT
>DOCD01000094.1:6730-7167 GCA_003503945.1 Clostridiales bacterium
AGCGCCTTTCAAATCACGGAAATTATCGTGCGCAGAATAGCACGATAATTTCGTGAGTACATTATACTATATAGGCATAAAAAAATCAATTATTAAGTACTATATAGCGTGAAATTGTTTATATGTAAAAGAAGTCTTATAGTTATTTTCGCCGCGGTTATCGCAGTCGGGGCGATATTCGGCATAGTCGCGGGGGCGGTGACGGCGTATTCGCACAGCGACGGCAAAACAATCGTAATCGACGCGGGGCACGGCGGGGTAGACGCGGGCGTTAAGGGCAAGGTTACTTCGACGAAGGAAAGCGAAATAAACCTTTATATTTCAAAGTATCTGCGCGGTTATTTTGCCGACGCGGGCTTTAACGTGGTTATGACGAGAACCACGCAGGGCGGGCTTTACGGGCTGAGCACGAAGGGCTTTAAAATGCGCGATATGAA
>DOCD01000094.1:7454-7860 GCA_003503945.1 Clostridiales bacterium
GGGCTTTAAAATGCGCGATATGAAGAAGCGGAAAGAGATTATCGAGCAAAGCGACGCCGATATGGTTATTTCCGTACATCAGAATTTTTGCCCCCTGCCCTCGAAGCGGGGCGGCACGGTGTTCTTCGACAAATCGAGCGACTGCGGCCGCGAGCTTGCCCAGAGTATACAAAAAAACCTCAACGCAATGAAGGAATGCGTCAAGGCAAACGAGGCGCTTGCGGGCGATTACTATATGCTGAAATGCACGAAAAACCCCTCCGTTATAGTCGAATGTGGCTTTTTATCGAACGCCGACGACGAGGCGCTGCTTATCACCGCCGAATACCAGAAAAGCGTTGCATACGCCATTTTTAAGGGCGCGGTGACCTATTTTGCATAATATGAAATGCGCCCGAGCGGACAC
>DOCD01000147.1:0-704 GCA_003503945.1 Clostridiales bacterium
TCGATTTTCCCCGTACCGTATTTATATAAAAGCTTGTCGCACTCCTCCGTGTGCGCGAGTAAAGTACGAACTTCGTCGAGCGAAACGGACGGAACGCACCCGCAAAGCGCGTGCTTCGTCGAATCGAGCACGGCGTAATCGCCGACGCTTGATAAAATTTTATCGAGTTCGAGCCTTTTTAAACTTTCTTTATCCATAATTAATATATTCCCGTAACAGAATGACCCTTTGTAAACTGCCCGACGGGCTTAACCGAATAATCTTTCAGCCTTCCCGCTCTTGTTTGCACGGGCGATAAATCGGCGCAATTGAAAACAGCGAAACGGCACTCGGAAACGCGGTACCTCGAAAGCGGAAATTTGCGCCCGCCGTCGTCGGTGAGGGTGTATTCCGCCCGCCTGTCGCAGGAGGAGCACTTCCTTTCAAACGGGCAGTAAATCAAATCCATTACCTTGATGTTTCCCTCGGAAAGATAAAAGGTATTTTCCGCGGAAAGCAAATTTGCCTCCGCCGCCGTTATCTCCTTGGAAAGGCAAACGTAGTCCGCCTTGCAGTTTAACAGCGAAACGCGGTTTGTTATATTGAAGCCCGTGCCCGCAAAAAATTTTTTGCCCGAATCTTCGGCGAGCTTCAACCCGAAATACGAATCGCAGTATAGCCCGTCGAAGTCCTTAGAAAGCCTCAGTATTATTTCAAGCTCCTCA
>DOCD01000147.1:988-2600 GCA_003503945.1 Clostridiales bacterium
ACTCCTCACCAGTCAGATAGGGCGGCACGTACAGAAATTTTTCGCCGCCGAAGCCGCCGATTTTTACCTCTTCTAAATAATCGCGGGGCTTTAAAATGCCTATATCGGCATTTAATCCGTCCAAATTGCACGCAATAACCGCCGTTTTTACGTTTTCGCAAGGCGTAAACTTTGGAAGGGTAAAGCTTTCTTCCGCCACGGGGTTTGCGTTTTTCGTAATGCGCTCGTAATAATCCGCGTAAACTTTTCGGCGGAACGCGTTCAATACTGAGGCAGCGACAAACACCCCGTCAGTTTGTACGGAGCAATCGACCTCGAAAGGATATGCGTCCGTCTTTTTGAAGTTGCGTATTATATCCTCTTCGGAAAGCGGGCGCGACAGCGCGGCTTCGAGAGGAGCTTCGCCCGTAAAGCGTAGCCCGTTCACCTCGGCTACGGCGGGTTTGCCAGCAAAAAACTCCGCCTTTACGTTAAGCGGAATTTTTCTTTCGCATGAAAGTAAGCGGCTGTTAAGCGCGGCGTCCGTGGTTATGAAAACTTTATCGCCGTTTTTAAGCCTGTCGCGAGTGCTGATTATAAACCCGCCCTTGACGGCGCCGCCGAAAGCTCCGCCGCCGACCTCCTTACCGCCGCGCAGGATTTTAAACCCGTCGCCCGAATTGAACGAGTCGTTCGTGCGGCAGACGTATCTACCGTTTTCAACGCTTATTACGCCGACGAATTCGCCTATATGCCCCTGAACCGCGGAAGAAATGAAATTTTTATCCTGCCCGAACGCGAGCCCTTTGGTATAGTTGCCCCTGTTGTACGTTCTCTTTAATTCGCTCAAACCCGAATTGCCGCCGTCGAGCTGCGACCTGTAATATGCGACCGCCGCGGCTACGTATTCGGGGCGGCGCATTCTTCCCTCTATCTTAAAGGAAGCGACCCCCGCTTTTATATATTCGCGTATATCTTCACCCACACACAAATCGGAGAGCGAAAGCCTGTACGCCGGAGTATCGAAGCCCTCCCTGTCGATAGAGTAGAGCTTTCTGCACGGCTGTTTACACTTGCCGCGGTTGCCGCTGTTGCCGCCGGCGAACGACGACATATAGCACTGCCCCGAAAAGCAGGTGCAAAGCGCGCCCTGCACGAATACTTCCGTTTCGATAATTTTACATATTTCGGCTATATCCGAAAGCTTTGTTTCGCGGGCTAAAATCACCCTGTCGAAACCGCATTCTTTAGCAAGGCGCGCGCCGCACGCGTTGCACACTCCCGCCTGCGTGGACAGATGAATCTTTATTTCGGGGCGGTTTTCTTTTAAGAATTTACCGAGAAAAATATCCTGCAAAATAAGCGCGTCGGCGCCGAAGTTCCATGCCCGCACGGCGGAGGACAGAAAGTCCTCGACCTCGCCGTCCTTTACTACGGTGTTCAAAGCGACGTAAACCTTAACGCCGAAAGCATGCGCGTATTTTATCGTATCGACAAGATTTTTTTCGTCGAAATTCTCTGCGGCGCTCCTTGCGGAAAATTTGTCAAGCCCCAGATAAATTGCGTCCGCACCCGCATTTATTGCCGCAAAAGCGCTGTTTTTACTGCCCGCAGGGGCTAATATTTCAGACAT
>DOCD01000026.1 GCA_003503945.1 Clostridiales bacterium
CGTTTTAAACTTTACGTTAAGAGGTGGATTATGGCAAACGAAATCGAATACGAGGCGGGTGCGCCCAAAAAGGCGGACGTGCTTATACGGAGCACGCAGCATATCGCGCTTAAACTCGAAGAGCTCGGCGAGCAGTTAAAGCTTGCCGACGCACGCATAGAGGAGTCGCTCGGGCGCGACGAGCTCGGCGAACAGATTAAAGCTTCGGTTGCGCGCATAGAGAAGTCTATCGGGCGCGACGCTCTCGGCGAGCAGATTAAAGCTTCGGTTGCGCGTGTCGAAGAGGCGCTCGAACAGTTTTCGAAAAGTAATCAGGACTCGGCTTATGTCGTCAGACAGAGCGGGGAAATATTCGAAAAGCTTCAAAGCGAAAACGCGGTTTTGAAGCAGGAGCTTTTATATCTTGCAAAGCAGAGCGAAAACATATACTCCGGGCTCGCGGAAAAGCTCAATGAGATTTCCGACTTGTTCAAATCGCGCGAGGCTTCGCTCACCGGTATGGCGGACAAGGTGAACGACGTCGCTTCTCAGGCGTTCAATAACTCTGATATGGCGGACAGACTTGCCGAGGTTATCGAACGCAGTAAACGCAACGAGGATATGTTCGACGCGATAGGCGCTAAGGTCGCCGCGCTTTCGGAAAAGCTCGACACCGTGGCGGAACGCGCCGCGAAGAGCGAAAAGACGATAAACGAAAAGCTTTCCTCCGCAAACGCCGACGACAGGGAAACGTCCTCCGCCGAATTAATGAACAAGCTCAACTATATCAGCGAGCAGTTAAGGCGCAGCGAGGGCAACCGCACTATGCTTGCGGATAAGTTCGAAATCCTCTCCATGCGCGTGGAGCAGTTCGGGCTCGAAAGCGCGAAGTCCGCGCCGGCGGCATATCCCCAGCAGATTGCGCCCGTCGCTTACCCCGCGGCAGTGCCCGCAGTCGTAAAGCAGGAAATAGATTACGATTTGCTGGCTTCCAAGGTTGCGGATATTCTTTCCGTAAAGGAAACTATTTCACCCGATTACATCGCCTCGAAGGTGGCGGAACAGATTGTTTTGCCCGAATTGCAGGCTTCGAATATCAACGTATCCGTCGATGCCGACAGGATAGCCCGTCAGGTTGCCGAGCTCGTCGATATTAAACCCGTCGACGTAGCCCCCGCGAACGTTGCGGTAAACATCGACGAAGAGGCGCTCGCGGAAAGGATTGCAAGCAAAATGGCTCAGCCCGCCGCGGTTGCCGCCCCCGCGAACGTTGCCGTCAATATAGACGAAGAGGCGCTCGCCGAGAGAATTGCGGAAAAGCTCGACGTAAAAGAGACGCATTCGGCGGACAGCGTTTCCGTTTCGTCTTTAAACCTCGACGTGGACGAACTCGTGGACGCGATTGCGCTTAAAGTCGGCAGCCTTAAATCCGAGGACTTCGAAATCCTCGTCGACGACGAGGGCTGCACGTCCATTTCGAAAGAGATTGCCAACAACCTCGACTATAAATTCATTTCCGACGTCGTTGCGGGCAAGCTGCGCGACGCGCTCGACCTTGTCGCCGCAAACGCGCCCGATTACGAGGATATGGCGGAACGCATAAGCGAAAAAATTACAGTTGCGGGCATCAACGAGGACGCCATTGCCGACAAAGCGGCGGCGGTGCTTTCAAATTATCTGCCCGAGCTTGACGTTGACGAAATCGCCGACAAAGTCACGGGCGCGGTTATCGACGTCGTCAACGCCATGCCTCAGCCCACCGTCGACAACGAAACTATATGCAACGCCATTTCCGAGCGGCTTATAGAGTCGCAGGAGGACCACGATTACGACATCGTAATAGACGACGAGGGGATTTCGAGGATAACCGAGCTCGTAACCGAAAAGATAGAAAATCAGACGGGCGCGCGCTTCGACAAGGTCGAGGAGGAGCTTTCCAAGCTTACGGAATTGCTTACGCCCGAAGTTTCCGAAGAGGAGCAAAAGACGGAGGAAGAAGCCGTCGAGGCGGAAGCTGCGGATACATCGGAAGCTTCCGAAGAAATCGCCGTTACCGAAGAAAGGGATTATACCGAGCTTTGCTCTCTTATGGCTGCGGAAATCGAAAAGGGAACTTCGCAGCGTTTCGATAAGGTCGAAGAGGATATCGCAAAGCTTGCCGACCTTGTTTCCGGCATAGTTGTGGAGGAAGAACCTGAAGTAGAATACGAGGAATTCGACGGCGAACCCGACTACTCCAAGCTTTCCGAAGCCGTCGCTTCCGAGCTTGAAAAGGTTACGGCGCGCTTCGACGCGGTCGACGAGAACCTTGCTAAAATCAACGAGCTTTTGACCGAGGAAACCGAGGTCACTGAGGAGTCGGAAGCGGTTGAGGAAGATTATGCAAAGCTTACCGAAACGGTTGCAACCGAAGTCGAAAAAGCGGTTTCGGCGGGAATGGAAGAAGTCCGCGGCGAGCTTTCCAGACTTTCCGAGCTCGTTTCAAGCGGCGTGGAAACGGAAATAATAGAAGAGAATGCCGAGCAGGATTACGGTAAATTATCCGAAGTAGTCGCGGCCGAAATCGAAAAGGGCGTTTGCGCCCGCTTTGACAGGGTCGACGAAAGCTTCGCAAAGCTTACCGAAATGATTTCCTCAGACGAACAACCTCAGGAAGTCGAAGAGGACTATACCGAGCTTATCGGGTCGATTTCCGCGGAGGTTACGAATATCGTAAACGAACGCATAACCGGCGTCGAAGAGAGTATTGCAAAGCTTAACGAAATTTTGACGGCGGAAAGCGATGAGGAGCAGCCCGAAGAGCAGCCCGACTACGCCGAGCTTTCCAAAGAGGTTGCTACGGAAGTCGAAAGGACGGTAGCCGCCCGCCTCGACGGCGTCGAGCAAAACGTGGCTAAGCTTGCCGAGCTCGTCGCAAACGGCGTGAAGATAGAGGACGGCGACGAGCCTGCGGGCGTCGATTTCACCGCGCTGAGCCGCATAGTTGCTGCGGAAATGCTTCGCGGTATAGATACCCGCCTTGAAAAGGTAGAGAGCGACCTCGGTAAAATCACCGATTACGTCGAGGGCGAAATCCCCGTCGAAACAAATTCGCGCATAGACAAGATTTCCGAGGAGCTGGGCAGACTTTCGACCTTTATGGAGGGCGAGCTTTCAATCGAAACGGCGGCAAGGCTCGAAAAACTCGAAAACGATATAGCTGCGATTTCCGAAGCGGTAAAGGGCGGCGAAGTCGCCGAACCCGTAGCGGACAGCAAGGTTGGGGACGATATAGCCGAAATAAAGCAAATGCTTGCAAGCGGCGCATGCGTGAACGAAACGACGGCTGCCGCAGCCGATATAGGTAAATTAGAAGAAGAGCTTGCGGAAATAAAGGAAATGCTCGCAAACGGCGTCCGCTTGAACGAAACGGCCGCTGCCGAAACTGTCGCGGCGCAGGCTGCCGTGGCGGAAGAAGAGGAAGAAGTCGAGGAGCCCCTCGTAAGGGTGAGCGAAGTTATCGAAGCCCCCGCCGCTGAGGACGCCGAAGAGGAAGAGTTCGCGGAAGAGGAAGAAGAGGACGACGCCGACGACGACAAGGACGACGATTATCTTATCGACGCGCTCGATATGGACAACTTCACCGATAACGAGCTTATGCCGGGTGAAATTCCCGACTTCGAGGGCGGCGTCGACTTCGCGAATATGATGAAGTTCAAGCGCAGCTTTATCGCAAGGATTATCCAGAGCTGCGACGAATACAAGCAGTATTACGGCGAAGTAAAGCACGCGCTGTTGTCCTACAAGAAAGTAAACTCGAACGTCGCGTGGAGCAACGAACGCTTCAACAAGGGCAGGGAAACGATTGCAAGGATGAAAATCCGCGGCAAAACGCTCGTTATTTATCTCGCGCTCGACCCCAACGAATACAAAACCTCGGTCTATCACCATATCGACGTTTCCGACAACAAGTCTGTTGCGGGCACGCCTATGATGATTAAGGTGAAGAGTAATCTGGGCGTAAGAAAAGCCATAAGGCTTATCGACGAAATGCTCGCTAAGCGTAACGGCGAAAAGAAAGAGATTCCCGAGCGCGATTACGCGGCAATGTATCCTTACGAAACTATCGAAGAACTCATCGAAGAGGGACTTGTCAAGGACGTACGAAAGAAATAAAAAAACTTTTTTGGGGGTTGATAATCGGTCAACCCCCGTTTGGTGTAAGCAAGCCGTTAAATTTTTAACGGCTTGCCTGAACCGCTTATTATTTAAACACGGAGAATTAAAATTTGGAACAGACGATTAAAAAACGCAGAATTCCTTTGAGGAATAAAAAGGCGGCGGAGGCGGCTGAACAGAAAAAACAACCCCAAAAGCGCCCCGAACGTGGCGGACAGAGTGCCGCGAAACCCAAAGCTGCGCGTAGCACCGCAAAAAATCCCCCCGCGGAAGAGAGAACCGCTCTCCCGATAAGGGCGGATAAACCGCAACGCCCGCCCAAAAGAGGCAGGCGCGGGGTCAAGCCCGTACGCGTGGTATTTTTGGGCGGCGTCGGCGAAATAGGCAAAAATATGACCGCAATCGAGTGCGGCGAGGATATAATAATTATCGACGCGGGCGCGATATTCCCCACCGACGAAACGCCGGGCTTCGATTTGATTGTGCCCGATATCACATACCTTCTCGAAAACAGGCACAAGGTGCGCGGCGTAATTTTAACGCACGGTCACGAGGACCATATAGGCGGGGTGCCCTATCTTTTGAAGGAATTAAACGTGCCCGTCGCAGGCACGAAGCTTACGCTCGCCCTCGTCGACAACAAACTGCGCGAGCACCGCATAAACGACGCGAAGCTTTTGACGATAGCCCCCGGTCAGCCGTTTAATATGGGTTGCTTTAAAGTACGCCCCGTAAACGTCAATCACTCTATCGCGGGCTCGCTTGCGCTGGCAATCGAAACGCCGCAGGGCGTGATTTTCCACAGCGGCGACTTCAAAATAGACTTAACGCCCGTCGCGGGCGAACCTATCGACCTTAAAACCATTTCGGAAATAGGCGCGCAGGGCGTGCTTTTATATATGGGCGAAAGCACAAATATCGAAAGGGCGGGCTTTACTATGAGCGAAACGGTCGTCGGCGCGACGCTTGACAGGTTGTTCGCCGAAAACGCGGGGCGCAGGCTGATAGTTGCTACGTTCGCCTCGAACGTGCACCGCTTGCAGCAGATAATCGACCTTGCGGTAAAGCACGGCAGAAAGGTTGCGCTTTCGGGAAGAAGTATGCACAACGTGCTCGAGGCGGCGGAAAAGATAGGCGAAATCCGCCTGCCCGAAGGCGCGCTCGTCGACGTGTCGAAAATCAAAAAGATGCGCGACGGCGAAGTGGTGGTGGTTTCCACCGGCAGTCAGGGCGAACCGATGAGCGCGCTCACGCGTATGGCAAACGGCGACAACCCCGCAGTAAGCGTGGGCGACAACGATACCGTAATTATTTCCGCTTCGCCTATCCCCGGCAACGAAAAGCTTGTTTACAGGGTAATAAACAACCTTTACAGAAAGGGCGCCAACGTGGTATACGAAAGCCTTGAAAACATTCACGTTTCGGGGCACGCATGCCGCGAGGAACATAAGATTATGCACACACTTTTAAAGCCCAAATATTTCATACCCGTCCACGGCGAATACAGGCACCTCAAAAAACATATGCAGCTTGCCGAACAGCTCGGTATGCCCGAGAGGAATACTTTTATCCCCGAAATCGGCAACTGTGTCGAAGTTTCGCAAAGCGGGCTCAAACGCGTCGAAAGCGTTCAGGCGGGCTCCCGCCTTATCGACGGCGAGGGCATCGAGGACGAAAAGGCGAGTATGGTCATCGAGGACAGACGCCAGCTTTCCGAAGAGGGGCTTTTCATCGTTTCGGTGGCGGTATCGGGCGGCGCGGTTATAGGCGAACCGGCTATTAATTCCCGCGGGTTCGTGTTCGATTTTCACCGCGACTACAACAGGGAAATACGCGAGGTTATCCTCCGCGCAATCGACGGCTACGATTTATCCCGCGGCACCGTCGACGAATTGAAGAGGATTATAAAAAGAAATCTTCGAAACTATCTGATGAGAAAGACAAAGCAGTCGCCGCTTATAGTGCCCGTGGTAGTAGAATTATAGTTCACGAAATTTTGCTTGCTCAAAATTTCCGTGAGTTGTTATTGTACGGCTTTCGCCGTCGATACGACGTAAAATTGCTTAACGCGCGAAATCAATCCGCGCTTGCAATTTTTGCGGCGTGATTTAATTTATTTGGCTTCCCCTTTGGGGAAGCTGTCCGCGTAGCGGACTGATGAGGTTATAAAATTTACCTTAAAAAGTTTTTACGCGCGAGCCATCGCGCTAACTTTTTAAAGTAACGGAAATCGCAAATGGAAAATAATTTTACTTACGCGCACAACGACACTTCGTCGGGAGAGCGGATAACGCCTACGGCGCAGTTCAATATTCCGCGCGTAAATGAAAAGATAAATTCCCTGAGGCAAAGCGCTTTCGCCCGAGGTATACCGACCGCCGACGACGAAACGCTCAGCTTCCTTATAACGGTGCTTTCGGCGGTCAAGCCCGAAAGGATACTCGAGCTCGGTACCGCCGTCGGCGTTTCGGGCGCGGTTATGCTCGACGTATGCGTCGGCGCGCAACTGACGACGGTGGAGCGGGAAGAGGCTTTTTACGACGAAGCGCTGAAAAATTTCGCCGCGTTTGGCTTTACCGCCCGCGTCAATGCTGTTTTGGGCGACGCGGGCGAGGTTATAGGCGGGCTCGAGGGCGAGTTCGATTTTATATTTCTGGACTGCGCAAAGGTGCAGTACGTGAAATATCTGCCCCGATTGAAGAAGCTTTTAAAGCGCGGCGGCGTGCTGTTTGCCGACGACGTTTTGCTGTACGGCTGGATTACGGGCGAGGTTGAAATACCCAAAAAGCGAAAAATGCTCGCCGCGCACGTCAAGGAATATATCGACGCGGTAACCTCCGACGGCGAGCTTTTTACTACCGTGGTAAACTGCGGCGACGGCGTGGCGCTGTCGGTTAAAAAATAATTTAACGGCACCGAACGTCTTTAATTTTGTGAGGAAAAAATATGCAAATTGAACTTTTGGCGCCTGCGGGCAATTTCGAAAAACTCAAAACGGCTTTTTACTTCGGCGCGGATGCGGCGTACGTCGGCGGCAAGGATTTTTCATTGCGTTCTTTTGCGGATAATTTCAGCCGCGAACAGCTCTCCGACGCGGTAAAATACGCGCACGGGCTCGGCAAAAAAATATATGTTGCGGTAAACATATTTGCAAAGAACGCCGATATTCCTCTCCTTGAAGATTATTTTGCCTTTCTTCAAAGCTGCGCCGCCGACGCCGCGATAGTTTCCGACCCCGGCGTTTTTTACGCCGCGCGTAAAGCCGCTCCTTCATTACAGTTGCATATATCGACACAGGCGAATATAACCAACCGTAACGCGGTCAGATTCTGGCGGGAGCAGGGCGCTTCGCGCGTTATTTTGGCGCGCGAGCTTAGTATCGACGAAATCGCCGAAATCCACGCCGCCGTCCCCGACGTCGAAATCGAGGCTTTCGTGCACGGCGCGATGTGTATTTCCTATTCGGGCAGGTGCCTTTTGTCCGACTATCTTGCAAACCGCCCCTCGAACCGCGGCGAATGCGTTCAGGCGTGCAGATGGAAATACGGTATACGCAAAAAGGACGAACTTTCCGACAGCGGCTGGCTGGATATCGAGGAGGACGGCAGAGGTACTTATATTTTAAACAGCAAAGATCTGAATATGTCCGAACACCTCGAAAAATTAATAAAGGCGGGCGTGTGCTCGTTCAAAATCGAGGGCAGAATGAAATCGGAGTATTACCTTGCAACGGTAATAAACGCTTACCGCCGCTGTATCGACGGCGGATTTGACGAGGTTGTCGGGCGTGAGCTTACGACCGCCGCCCACCGCGACTATACCACGGCTTACAATCTCGGCGAAAACGCGCATACAGTTAACTATGACGACAGTCAGGCGAAGGGCGATTGCGATTATATAGGCAACGTGCTCGGCAGTGCCGACGGCTTCGCTACCGTGGAAATGCGCGGCAGATTTAAGGTCGGAGATATCCTCGAAGCGCTCTCCCCCGATAAAAATTTCGGCAAAAGCTTTAAAGTCGAAAAAGCTTATTTAAGCACGGGTGAACAAGTGAACGATTGTAAACTTGTGCAGGAAAGGTATAAAATCAACTGTCCGTTCGCCCTTCACGCGGGCGATATACTGCGAAGAAGAAAACCGCAATAAGGCCCTCAACCGAGCGTAAAGCATATGTTATACGAAGTTAAAAATATCTATAAAAAGGTCAATAATAAGCGCGTTGGGGTTACCGTGCCCGGCTCGAAGAGTCTGACGGCGCGGGCGATGCTGGTTGCCGCCTTATCCGACGGCGAAAGCACGCTTTCGGGCGCACAGTTTTCGGATGATTGCAAAACCTTTTTAAACTGCCTTAAAGATTTGGGCATAGAGTGTTCTGCGGACGGCGCAACCGTCAAAATAGCGGGCTGCGGCGGCAGGCTTAAAGCAAAAAGCGCGCGTATAAACGTGGGCAGCGCGGGCACGGCGGCAAGGTTTTTGCCGACTTTTTTAGCCTTTCAGGACGGCGAATACTTCCTCGACTGTTCCGCCCAGATGAAATCCCGACCCATAACCCCGCTTATTTCAACACTTAAAAACCTCGGCGCAGCGTTTACCTTTCACGAAAACGAAAATTCCTATCCGTTTACGATAAAGGGTACGTCTGAGCCCGAGCCTTACGCCGAAGTGGATATCACTAAAAGCAGTCAGTTTTTATCGGCGCTTTTAATTTCGGCGGTATGCACGCATGAACGTATGACCGTTAAGGCAATCGGCAGCCACTCTTTAAGCTACGTAGATATGACCGTTCGTATGATGAGGGATTTCGGCGCGGAGGTTACGGCAAAAGACGGGGTCTATACCGTAAAAGGCAACTATTCGGCAAGAAAATACAATATCGAGCCCGACGTTTCCGCGGCGTGTTATTTTTATGCAATCAACAGAATACTCGGCACCGATATTTCGGTCGACGGAGTATCGCGGGACAGCTTGCAGGGCGATATAAAATTTATTAAGCTTCTTAAAAATTTCAACGGCGGGATAATCGATATGGGCGGGTTCTCCGACCAGACGCTTACGCTTGCGGCAATCGCGCCGTATTTCGATAACCCGACCGAAATATGCGGGGTTGAACATATCCGCAGACAGGAATGCGACAGATTGCGCGCAATTTCTTATAATCTTGCCGCAATGGGCGTAAAGTGCGAGGAGCGTGCGGACGGAGTAAAAATTTACCCCTCGCAGCCAAAACCCGCACTTATTAAAACCTTCGGTGACCACCGCGTTGCAATGAGCTTTGCTTTGACGGGTTTGCGCGCGGACGGAATAGTTATCGAAAACGCCGAGGTCTGCTCGAAAACTTTTAAAGAATATTTTGAGGTTCTGGATAGTCTTTGCGCCGAGCTCACGCGGTAAGTTATTAAATAATCAGTTATGGAACGCATTATAATTCATTCCGATTTGAATAATTTTTATGCTTCGGTTGAAAGAAAGCTTAACCCCGAGCTTTTAGGCAAGCCCGTAGCCGTATGCGGCAGCGCGGAGGAGCGGCACGGCATAGTGCTTGCAAAGAGCGAGGAGGCGAAGAAAAAGGGCGTAAAAACGGGCGATACGATATGGCTGGCAAAACGCAAATGCCCCGATATAGTAATCGTTCCGCCCAGATTCGGGCTGTATATCGAGTATTCGCGTCGGGTGCGCGGGGTGTATGCAAAGTATACCGACCTTATCGAAAGCTACGGCATCGACGAGTGCTGGCTGGATATATCCAAAAGCACCCTTCTGTTCCCCGAATATAAAGGCGAAAAAACTGTTGTACGCGGCGGCGAAACGCTGTACAGCGAAGGCTTTCTGACCCACCTCGGCGACTGTATACGCGAGGACGTAAAAAAGACGGTCGGCGTAACCGTTTCGTGCGGGGTTTCCTTCAATAAGGTATATGCGAAGCTCGGCTCCGACCTGAAAAAGCCGGACGGAACCACCGTTATTTCGAAAGCGCACTATAAGGAGGTTGTCTTCGGGTTGCCCGTGGAGGAGCTTTTATACGTGGGCGGGGCTACAAAACAAAAGCTCTGCGCAATGGGTCTGGATACGATAGGCAAGCTCGCCGCCGCCGACGACGGTAAAATTATAAACGCTTTCGGGAAAGTGGGCGTAACGCTTTTAAAAAACGCCCGCGGCGAGGACGACGACCCCGTAAAGCATATGGACGACAAACGCGAAATGAAGTCTATCGGCAATTCGAGCACCTACCGCGCCGATATCACCGATATGCGCACGGTTAAAAGGCAGCTGTACGTGCTGTCGGAAAGCGTTGCTTCCCGCCTCAGGGAGTCGGGGCAGGGGCTTGCGGATACCGTGCATATATGGGTTCGCGACAGCGATTTAAAGGATTTTTCCGCGCAAAAGAAGGTGCGGCACACGCTTTTGTGCGGCGAAATCGCCGAACACGCCTACGATTTGTTTGAAAAAAATTTCAAACCGCCGTTTAAAATACGTTCGCTCGGGGTTACCGTGTCGGGCTTCGACAACGGTCAGTCGCAGATTACCTTCGACGAGCAGTCGTCAAATTACAAAAAGCGCGAGGCGGTCGAGCGGTGCGTTGACGTTATCCGCAAAAAGCACGGCTACGACAAGTTGCAGCGCGGAATAGTCGCGGAGGACCCCAACGAAATGCACAACGACGTAAAAGCCACGCATCTCATAAAGCCCGCTAAAATCGACTATCCCGAAGAATAAAATCCATAATTTAGCCTTCCCCTTCGGGACGGAGCTTTGCGTTCTTAAAACAACGGATACCCGTTGTTTTGCAAAGCGCAGATGAGCTTGCGCATAGTGCAAGGCGCAAGGCGATGCCCGAAAACGGCGTTTATCCTTACGCAGTATGAGAAAGGTGTCTTTGCCGCGAAGGCAAAGACGGATGAGGTGTAATATTCAAAATATTCACCTCATCAGTCGTCGCCTCAAACCTCGTCGCCGACAGCTTCCCCCAAGGGGAAGCCTTAATGCTGATTACAATATAATCTTTGCTTATAACAAACATAAAGACATTAAAAATTAAACATTCGTCAATTAATTTGACTTTGCACCGCAATTTTTTTATAATTTCATTGTAATAAATAAAGGAGAACGATATATGAAACGAAAAATTTTAAAACCTATTTTTGTGCTCTTTTTATCCGTGATTGTATTTTCAAGTATATTTTTAACGGCATATACACCAGAACCACAAAAAACGAATTTAGATACTGAATATGCACTACTTGGAAAAACTTATTGTGACGAAGAGTTTTATAATGAGTTAATTGAAACACAAAACTTTGTTGCAGAAATTGAAAATTCATTGATACAAAATAATTCTAGTATCGAAGATCAGTTAACAAAGCAAATAGAGTATTATCAAGATGTAATAGAAAATGCTACTGATGAAGAAACTGTAGATAAAGCAATAATTTTGATAAATTCTACCAGAGAAATTTTAAGTACATATGAAAATAACGATATGGCATCAGTTTATTCTGGATTTGCTTCAGATAAACCTATTGATAACTCGGATTTAATTACATTCTATTCAGCTGCTACTGCCGCAATAATAGCACATTTTAATAGTAATAATTATATTTTGGCTTCTGAATTGCTTACATATGCAAGATCAAATAAACAGCTTGATTCTTACTATACTCCGATTCATACTAGTATAGTTTTGGATAGCCCAACATACACAAAAGTTTTAAACTCAATTTATACAACTTCATCTGAATCAGTTCAAGCCGGAGAAAGGGATGATTACAATAAAGAGTGGAAATTTACAGAAGATGTCGACGGAATAGATTTACATTATGCAATTCATGGATTTACATATGTAAAGTCTCAAAGCGGAAGGGTAGTTAGTATTAGTGACAGATATGATTATGATGATAAAGGGTCTTATGATGATATAGCCGGTGCGGCGGTAAACTGTATGCATAACGCACAGGTATATGGTGTAATTACGCCTTACTATATAGCAATAAAAACAGATTATAATGGCGTAGCTATTAATCCTGTTAAAAATATAGAAATTACTGACAATACTCACAGTGATGCTCATAAAAATTGGGGATATTGCGAGGAAATTGTAGCTTTAGGTCAAGGAGAGTGTTACGATTTTCGTATATATTTTAAATACGGCGGTGAATATAATATTCAAACTTTTGGTCTAAACGATACATATTTATCTTTATATGGTGAATATGGTTTAGAATTAGCTACAAACGATGATAGTGGATATAACCGTAATGCTTTAATAAATTATACTTTACGAGAAGACGCAACATATATAGTTAGATTAAAGTTTTACAATTCAAGTACATCAGGTGCAATAAAACTTGTCATAAATCGTACGTCAGATAATATAACTTCAAATGATGATATCGTTTATACTAATTCCAGAGATTTTAAATTCTACAATAATGTTGCTATGGGAGGTTCTTGTTTTCAATTTATATATAAGCCGCTTGAAACTAGAAAATATTTAATAGAAACTCAAGGATCTTTTAATTCATTTATATATCTATTGGATCCTAGGTCTACTTTAAGTTCACAAGAATATACTGCATATTCGGAAGATAATTCTGCTTGTTTACATAATAATAATGGCAGTGATGGGCGTAATGCGAAAATAGAACGAAGATTAGCTAAAGATATCCCGTATATTATTATTTATGCATCAAATACAAAGACAGCAGCATCAGGAAGTATTGCGCTAAAAATAAATGAGTTAATTTTATGATAAAAAAAAGATTTTTAATTTTTGGACTTGTTTTTTTGTTTTTTGTTTCGGGTTGTGCAAATTCTGAAACAAGAATAGTAGT
>DOCD01000115.1:0-1303 GCA_003503945.1 Clostridiales bacterium
CATTACCTATGGCATGTCCTACAATGATTAGGTCAGGATATTCAATCAAATTTTTTATTGATTCATAATAATTGATAAATAATGGGCTTTTTTTATAGTCTTGTTCAGAAAAGAATAATTCTATATCTGCGTGATTCGTTCTTCCAGTTATACGAAAGGGCTTATCCGGATTTATTTTTAACACCTCTTTTTTTACGGGCTTAAAATTTTCGTCAGTTATTACATACCCAAACTCGCAGATATGCTCACCGTCACAACACTCTATATCAAAAAATAAGTATCTCATTTTACCTCTTTCGTATTCAATCAGTTTAATCGTCTAAGCTACGTAAAATGCTATTAAATTCTTCTTCGTCCTTTGCATCAATTAGTTTATTGACTAAGTCAAAGAACTGCGCAATGGTTACTTTTTCAAAGCCGTTGCGCCTCGACAGCCTTTTAGTTAAACGTTGCATTATATTAAATTCTTTAAGTGCTATATAATACATTTCAGGATACTCGCTTTCCATTTCATTTAAGTATTTAAAATACTCCAATGCAGGTCTATCTCTAAATCTTCTATCAAGGTAGTTTCGCTTAACCGCTTCACAAAGTTCTTTCTTCTCTCTATCTATTCTTTCTTCTACAGATATTTCGTGAATTTCCTCTAATGCTTGACCTTGCTCTAATTGTGCCTTTGCCGCTTCTATAGAATCAGCTTCAACCACCCACTCGAATGATCCGCCGTATTCGTCATTTATTTTACCCTTCATTAAATAGAACATATCTTTTCTCCTTTATATTTTATCACTGCCATTATAATTCTAGAAATCTTTTTTGAACAGGACTGATTTTGTCCTAATCATTTAACAATTCCAACACTTCTATTCCAAGAAATTCAGCAATCTCTTGTAACGTATCCAAGTTGTTAATACCGTTATTAACCCAACGGCTCACCGTTCTCACATCTGTACCGAAGCAATAAGCAAATTCTTCTTGCGTTTTATATTTTGATGTTTTAATAAGCCTTTTGAGGTTCTTTCCTGCAATTTCGCTAATAGATTTCTTCACTTTAATTTTATCCCTTTTATCGTTGAAGTTATTATAAAACGTTTACAAGGTTTACGCTACGACATTTTTTGTCCTAAAGTTATCACTGATAGTTGCTTTTTCATAGTTATAGTAGCTTAATTATATCATTTAATTAGCTAAAAATAAATAGTATTACATTTTTATCGTACACTTTTCTCACAAAAAATTTATGACAAAATACGAATTTATTTTTATAAATATGACAATATCTGTCAGCCTTAATTTTGTACAA
>DOCD01000115.1:1520-1662 GCA_003503945.1 Clostridiales bacterium
AAATATGACAATATCTGTCAGTCTATATCTAGTACAATACAAGGTGGGAAATTGTCCCGAAATTACACAATAAGGAGGAAATTTCATTGAACAGTAGCTAATTATACAGTGGACAACAGCCCCCTGCAAGGGCGAACGGCAC
>DOCD01000115.1:2004-3442 GCA_003503945.1 Clostridiales bacterium
GGTATAGTGAGTTATACCTTTTTGCAAAAAAGGTGGCAAAAACATAATTTTAAGGAGGCACAATTTATAAGTTATTTGGTATGCCACATGGATAAATATCACAGGGCTGACGTGATAGGAATCGAAAGAGAAAACGAACGGGACGAGAATTATAAATCCACGAAAAATCCTCAGATAGACAGCACGCGAACGGGCGAAAATTATCACATAATCGAGCGCAGCGACACCTACCTTGCTTACATAGACAAGCGAATAAAAGAGCTTGCGCCCAAGCGCAAAATCAAGGATGACGCAGTGTTAATAAATTCGTTTATTCTCGGTTCTGACGGTGAGTTTTTCAACAGGTTATCGCCCTATCAACAGCAGAATTTTTTCTTTGACTGCACTAAATTTTTTGCCGACCGTTACGGCGCGGAAAATGTAATCTCGGCGGTAGTCCACAACGACGAAACTACCCCGCACCTACATCTCAACCTTATTCCCGTATTAGACGGACGGCTATGTTCTAAACAGTTATTTGACAGAAAGGCGTTGAGAGCTTTGCAGACAGACTTTCACGAAGCCGTAGGCAAAAAATGGGGATTAAAGCGCGGAGAAATAGGGAGCACGGCGGAACACTTGGACACTACCGCTTTTAAGCTGAAAAAGATGAAAGAGGAAACGGTTGCCGCAGTACTACAACAGGCGGATGCGCAAGCAGTAATTGACGAAGCTGAGAAGGTAAGATGCGAGGTTGCACCCGCTAAAGCGTTATTGGAGGATTACGAAAGAGCCACTAGCTCGGGTACTCCCTTTTCGGGTAAAAAGAAAGACGCGGAAATAATAGCGTTACGAACTAAGAACGGACAGCTCGAAAGAGAGATTGCCACGCGCGGAAAAGACCAAAGCGATTTGTTTAAGCAGTTGCAGGAAGCAATGCAGACAAACGACAGAATGCAGCCTACTTATGACATGGCGGCGGAAATACTGTCGGCTTACCCCGACGAATTTAAAGAACTTTTACAAAAAGCAAGGACTAAGAATAGTCCCACTCCGTTCAGAAAAAACGCGAACGGCAGCGGCAAGGGCGGTAAATAAATCAAAAAAGGGTCTTGACTTTTTGAAAAGAGTCGGTATAATCGTATTAACAATTTTATACCACAATTAAATAAGAAAAACACTGCGCAAAAAACGAGCCGAATTTTGTGCAAATTTTATAAACAAGGAGGAAAACGCTATGGTTTTACGGAATATGAAATTTACAAAAATTAGCGCGGTAACACGCGTTCCATGCACGTCAAATAAACATATTGACAGACATCGAATTACGTAAAATTTTAAACGCAATTAAATACATACCGTCCGAGGACGAACGCGACGAGGTTACTCAAATTATTTTGAAAGCGGCTTCAGAAAGTATAACTCTGGACAGGCTGAAACAACTCACTAAAAGGGAAGA
>DOCD01000115.1:3715-3912 GCA_003503945.1 Clostridiales bacterium
AACAACTCACTAAAAGGGAAGAAAAAGCTGATTTTAAGGAGAACGGCACAAACGGATTTATCAAATTCACTAAAAAGGAGATAAATTTAATGCCCGACTACTTAAAAAAATTATTTACTATCAACGACAAAATAGTAACCTACCGCTATGTGGACGGCTTGTTTCAGGCGCGGTTCCGCAGGGACGGTTACAATATC
>DOCD01000115.1:4203-4798 GCA_003503945.1 Clostridiales bacterium
CCGCAGGGACGGTTACAATATCGAAGTTGCGTCCAAGAGCTTCGATGTAATGAAACAAAAATTCTTGGACAAGCTGCTCGCAACTCAAAAGGCGAAGCAAAACGCAGGCTATCCCCTATTCGCAGACTTCATAAACGATTGGCTGAAAGTCAAGAAGCAAACGGTTAAGGAAACAACCTATAAAAGCTACGTCAACTTGCTGTCGCGGAACATTTTGCCGAAATTCGGTCATTACCACGTCAACGAAATAACGCGAAAGGACATTCAGGACTTTCTTTTTGAACTCACGGACGAGGGCAAAAACCGCACGGCGCAGAAACTGAAATTACTGCTCTCCGCAATATTTGACGTAATTGCCGAGGACTACGGCATTAAAACGCCGATGGCGAAAATCGTACTTTCGCACTACGAGGTCAAGAAAGGCAAGGCGTTTTCCAAAGCCGAAGAGAAAATTATTATCGATTTCTGCAAGGAAAATCCGCACTACGCAGGAAACTCCGCTCTGCTTGTACTACTCTATACGGGTATGCGCGTGGGCGAGCTGGAAACACTGACTTACGACGAAACGTTAATTTACTGCGAGTCGGAAAAGACG
>DOCD01000115.1:5083-5385 GCA_003503945.1 Clostridiales bacterium
ATTTACTGCGAGTCGGAAAAGACGAGAAAGGGCTACGCCAAAGTTATAAGGCAAATTCCTATATCGCCGATGCTGAAAAAAGTTTTGCCGCTAATCGATTTGGAGCAAGCAAAAGCGACTAACCGCTATACCATACGCGACGCGCTGAAACGGATATTTCCCGATAGGCACGTTCACGAACTGCGCTACACCTTTGTAACGAGAGCGAATGTGCGAGTTCAAAATGGAAAGTAAATAATAATCATAGTCAAAGCAATCAAGAAAATGTATAATAAATAAAAGGAGAGCAGTAATTTAAATTA
>DOCD01000115.1:5683-16262 GCA_003503945.1 Clostridiales bacterium
GAGCAGTAATTTAAATTACTGCTCTCCTTTACATTGGAGAAAAAACGAGTAATCTTAATTTAAACGAACTTCCTTTGCGCAGGATGCGCAAAGCAATCTGCGCAAGGCTATTCGTTAGGAGGAAAAATTACATTGTTTTGTATAAGCTGCTTATTGCGCTTGTTCGGTCTGTTCAGGCACTTTGAAAACGTCGTCATTTTTTAACGCTTTGCGTACGGCGAAGAAGCCCCATACTCCAAGTCCGACTACAATTGCGCAGTCTGCAACAATAAGAATAATCTGCCATATCGGTAAATTGTATCCGATAATTTCACGGTTCATAGCGTTTGAATTCAAAACCGTATACAGCACGTTTTTTGCACATTTACGCAACGTATCCATGTCGTTGGCGTTGTTTGCATCAAAATCGCTCCATGCATATTTGCTTTGATTGTTCAGATTAAGATCGCCGCCGGCATAAGCCATTTGTCTTGCATTCATATAAGTACCGCTTGTAAAGTCGCTTATTACCGTACCTCTAAATCCCCACTCCTCACGCAATATATTTGTAAGAAGTCTGTAATCGCCGCCGGCCCAAACGCTGCCTATTCTGTTGAACGACGACATCATTGCACGCGTACCGCCTTCTTTGACGATAATTTCAAACGCTCTTAAATACGTTTCACGCAACGCTTGTTCGCTAAGCCAAGCCGATACACCGTTAATCGAACGGTGTGTTTCCTGATCGTTTACCGCAAAATGCTTAACGAAACAGTAAACGCCCTTACTTTGACAACCGCGAATCTGCGCCGCTGCCATTTTCCCTGTGAATATAGCGTCTTCCGACATATACTCGAAATTTCTTCCGCCGAAGGGGCTTCTGTGAATATTGCAACCGGGAGCATACCAGCCCGAATACGGCATACCGTTGCCGTGTCCGTCTGCACCCCAGATTCCTTCATTGCCTACCATTTGCCCGAATTCATTAGCCACGTCTTCACTCCAGGTTGAAGCAATGTTGATTTGCGCTGCATAATAAGCAGTACCCCAGTACGTTCCGTCATTAAGCATAAAGTTTACAAAACCCGCAGGACCGTCCGTATCATTTGTCAACGGCTTGCCTATACTTTGAAGCGCCCCCGACTGAAAAGCTCCGTAATTAATCATATTCAGCAATTCCGACGCATTGGTTGCATTCAGTAAATATTCCCATCTGCCGTCATCGTAAGAAGTAAATGCCTGCCATTTGTCTTCATCCGCAACGTTGTCCCCGAAACCATATATGCCCTTATTGTAAAGCATATCACGGTAATTTACTATTAAATCTTCACTGAGAGATGAGGGTTTTGCAACCTCTTGTTGCTCAAAATTTGTATACGGCGTTGATTTAAGAAAGGAAATTAACTGGTCGCTGACTTCGCGCTCGTCTTTGTCCTCGCTTACAGCAGGTTGCGGCATGGTACCCTCCCAATCGCCGCGTGTAAGGTACTGTGAACCGGAAGCAGTAATATGATAGTCCGAATTCAATCTTGCATCTTCATTATCCGTATAACGGTTTACAACGCGAGTTCCCGTTACAGGATCACGCGAATACTGAATACCCGTTGCCGGCACATTGAAAGGAATAGTTTCTTTTGCCGTATGGGAATTCTGGCTGACAAAGAGGCAATAATTGCTGTCCGCACCTGCAATTACAGGATCCAACTCATACCCCGCAAAATTGTTGCCGTTTAAATCATAATAGTCATACGAAGCCAGATAATAAGGGTCGAACGTGAGAGTAACGGTAGTCGAATTAGGTTTATCAACACTTGCCTGAGCTTCAGGATAGAGTAACGGCGTTTTAGCAAAATCCAAGAGCGTAACATACGGCTTTTCTATTCCGTAATAGTAATACGGCGCATGTCCGTACAACTCTACCACCTCCATACCCACTACGTCGCCGGTATTTTTGACGGTAACTTTTATTTCATATTTGGTTTTACCGTCAATAGTCGTATTTTTCAGCGAACCGGCGTCAACCGACCACTCAAATGTCGTATAAGAAAGCCCGTATCCAAAAGGATAAATGACGTTTTCGGCATACCATTCCGGATTGGCTTCTCTTTCGTCGAAAGCGCGGGTTTCATAGTACTTGTATCCTACGTAAATACTTTCTTCATAGTCCACGAAATAATATTCCTGCCCTTTACCGCCGACGGTAAATTCATCATAGCCCGGATTACTTTCTCCGAAGTTATTCCACGTAGGATTCTTCATAAAATCTGCCGCCCAGATATCAACCGTTCTGCCGGAGGGGTTAACATTGCCGTTCAAAATGCGACCTATTGCCATAGATCCGCTGTCTCCGGGGAAACCTATCCAAAGCACCGCATCTATTTTGGAATAAGCGGGGTCGGACAAAAACCCGAGTTCCATACTTGTTCCGATATTCAGAAGGACTATAACGTGTTTGAAAGGAGCCGACTCCGCGCATACCGCCGCAAGCAAATCTTTTTCGTTTTCATCGAGTTCAAGATAGTGCGAACCTTCATCCCCTTCCATCGTTCTCGGCAAATCAAAGCCCTCTCCGCCCATACGGGTAAACACTACTATTGCCGCATCACTATAATTATTATAACTATCCTTCACCGCACCCGTATAACTCGACTGCGGAGTTTCATAAGTCGGAACGGTTATACTTTTACCGTCGTCAAGATTACTGCCCTCGGGCTTAGCGGGACGAGATTTACCCGAAGCATTGCCCATATAGAACTTTTCAAGCTCGTCATTAGTATCGTATCCCGCCAAATGAAGACCGTCATAAAGGGTTTTCGACGAAGAATTTCCGCTTGCACCCGAACCCGAACCGCCGTAAGCAAGATTAACGCTGTTTTTGCCGAACACGCTTATTCTGGGTTTAGCCGAAGCCTTATTTGCCCCCGACGTTTCGGGCGTATAGATAGGCAATGCGCCGTTTTCGTTTTTCAAAAGAACCGCGCCCTGCTCTAAAATAGTTTCGTTAAATTCGTTTGCTTTTTCCAAAGTCTCTTTTTTGGAATCGTAATCAGATTCGTAAATAAATTTGCTATCGCTTGCATACGCCGCGCGCCTACCACCGAAAACGCTGGCAAGTACTTCATATAGCACCGAATTTGCAACGATATTTATCACCAGCAACAAGGCAAGCAATACGGCAGTTACGATAAACCATATACGCGAGCCCTTTTTGCCGAAAATCGTTTTAAATATATTTTTCATATCTTTTCTCCTTATACGTTTGCCGGCAAACCGTAATTTTCATCCCACGCAAGAACCGACGAGGTGTTAATTTTTATGCAGTCCACTATCGGCGCGGAACCCGAGTACGTTCCCGCATTTCCGAGAGGATTACGGCTGTTGCTTGTTAAAAGTCTTATAACATTTGCGCCCTTTTCAAGCGAAACGTTATTTATAACTATCATATCTTTGAACTTACTTTCCGAAAGCGTAACCGAACCGAAATCAAGCGCTTTGCCGTTGACAATTACCTGCCAGTCTTTATCGCTAAGCGTCATAGCGTTTTCAAATTCATGGTCAAGCGCAATTCTCACTGTTAACGTTGCGTTGGAAACGGCTTCGTCGCTGGCGATATAAAATTCAAGACCGAGTCCGTTTTTATAGAGATATGAAATATATTTGCCGTTGCTTGCGCCGAATGAACCACTATCCGTCAATATCATCTGCGTACCGAGAAATTCACCCGAGAATCCGGGACCTTGCTTACCGGTTAAATCCGTATTTTCAGCTTCAAATATATATTCGTTTGTACCCGATATAAGTTTAGTCCATTTTGCTCTCAGAACGGTATCAGACGTAATAGCTGTGCCTGCAGAATACTTCTGCGTAAGTGCTTCGTCGCTGTACCAACCTTCAAATCTGAACGATTCTCGCACGGGGTTGGGAATACTTTTTGCGCCTTGTCCGTTTTTAACTATTTGGGGGAAGCGGCTTACTGCTTTGCCGTAATAGTTGAGGTCGTAAATAACTTCATTATCTCCCTCGCCTTTCCATTCAGCGTAAAGCGTGCAGTTACCGGTCAATATTTTTTTCGTAGAAAAAATATATTCAATAGTGCAGTTTTTATCTTCATACCACTTATAGAAAGAGTATCCTTCACGTTCGGGGTCGGAAGGTTTTGAAATAGCCCTGCCTTCAGCAATTTTAACTTCCGTATTTGTTGCCCCGTCGTAATTCATATCAAGCGTAACAATTGCCCCGACTTTAACGACGCTTATATTAAACGTAACTCTCTTGCCGCCGTATCTTACAGTTACTGTCTTTTCACCGGCAGTAGAGGTATTGACTTCTTCTATCTGAACACCCTTTGCGGTAAAAGATAATTCCGCAGTTGTGCGATCAGTATATTTAACGGTAAGTACTCCGCCGTCGGCAACAAATTCTTCACCCTCGAAATACTCAACTTTTTTTGGGCTGCTCTTCACGGATATAGTTGCTACCGGTTTATCAGTTATGGGATCATCAGGAGGAGGCGTAATAATCGGAGGTTCATCTTCACCGCCAGGGTCCGGTTTAGTTGGTCTTTCAATAGGCGTTACTGAATTTTCATCTGCGGAAAGTACTTTACCGCATGTATCACAATAACCGCTTCCATAGACATCTATGTGCTTATGTGCGGAGTAATCGTAGTTACTCGGACCACAGGCACAGAAAGTAATCGCCATACAAGCAACTATGAAAACAGACATTAATACTGAAATAATTTTCTTTCTTTTCATTTATTCCTCCAAATTTTTTGTATAATATGCCGAGCCGAATTAACGGCTCGGCATAATCGATTGTTATATTGTGTTATTAACCGACAACGATAGTAACGGTAATTTCTACGGGTTTACGGATAGCGTCTATCCTTGAATCTTCCGGTATTTTAGTATTGTTCATATCGTTGTGCTGCGAACTCGGGTGCTGATTTATATAGGATTCAAGTCCTATCCAGCCGTCGGCAACGCACTGTATCTTTACCGTGTAAGTACCAGCTTCAGCTTCAGAACAATCGCCCTTGAACACACCCTCGGAATCAAGTGTAACGCCTTTGGGTAAACTTCCTTCAATTATTTTAACGTTGGAAAGCGTCCAGTCTTTAGTAAGATAAGTATGATAAACGAAACTCGTTTTCGTTGTCCAGTTAAGTGTAATTTCATTCTGTCCGTTTACAAGACCGTTGTAGTTTCCGCTTGAATTCGCTGCCGTAAACAGTAAGTGCAGAGCAGCACGGCGCACCGCATAATAGAGTGTAGGCGAAGCTACTGTAAGCTGATCATCGGTTACCGTTTCGCTATTGTAAATAACATGTTCGTTTGCGGGAGATACATAGACCATATTGGTAGCCGCATCCCATCTGTTCTTTTCAACATAGTGCGAGCCGGTTGCATTACGTCTGCCGATACCGCCGAGAGGCACGTCCGTTCCCGCACGGAGCATCAAATCTACCGTCTTACAATCCTGTCCGGTATAAGCATCGGTAATAATTGTTCCTTTGAAGCCCCATTCGCCACGAACAATTTCGTTGTTGAGTGCTGCGTTTGCTTCTGCGCTTACCTTACCTATACGATTTTTGGAAGTCATGATACCCATTGAATGTCCTTCTTTGATACACATCTCAAATGGTTTAAGGTAAATTTCGCGGATTGACTGCTCGGTTGCAGACGTAAACAGCGTATCACGGTCAGCTTCCTGCTCGTTAAGTGCAAAGTGCTTGATAAAGGTTACTATCCCCTTTGAAGAAACACCGCGAACAACCGAAGAAGCAATCTTACCGGCAAGATATCCGTCTTCGCTGAAATATTCGAAATTTCTGCCGCCGAAAGGTGAGCGGTGAGTATTCATACCGGGACCGTACCAACCCTGAACGTTCTGGAAAAGTCCTTCGCTACCTATTGATTCACCAACTGCTTCCATAAGTTCGCTGTTGTAAGTTGAAGCCTGAATTACACCTGCTACCCAGCAAGTTCCCGGATAAAGAACGCCGGGCGCTCTGTTGGATATCCACTCCGTTGAAGAACCGAGATGCTGAGGTCCGTCGGTATCAGCCTGGAAAACCATACCTATCGAATCGAGAGACTGTCTGCCATACCAACCGTATTGCACGAGTCTGAGCATTTCGCCCCAGGTAAGTTTGTTAAGGAACTCTTCCCACTTCTGGCTGTCGGCATCGGTACCGATAACTACCTTGCCGTCAACTACTTTATACTCCTGGTAATTAACGCCCGCCATGTCGCGAAGGAGTGTATCTACCATACCGTCATCACGATTATTATCGGGGTCGTTCTCCTGTACCCAGTTTGCAGGTTTTTCGGAAACATACCAAGGGTCGGTAGCTTCATCCTTATATGAACCGTGCATATCAAGACTCTTCACCGCATCCACAAAACCCTGCGACATAGTTCTGTTAGCTATGGTTGCCGCAACTGGTACGGAAGTGAAATCTACACGAGACATAAGATTGTCTTTTAACGACATTATAACGGAATTATATTCTGCCCAAACGCCCTCATCCTGGCTGAATACGGCTTTAATTGTTTCACCTGTCGTGTAGTCGGTCTTGCATTCAATATCTTCTTTTACGGTACGAGTTACAGAGAACGCTTCTTCATGTGCGTTGTTATTTACGGAAATAACGTAATCGCCTGCTTCAAGTTCATAACCCGTATGTCCGTTGCCGTTCGCGTCGTTCCAGTCGAACGAAGCAAAATCCTGTGCAACGCACTGTAAGGTTACCGTCTGGCTTTCACCGGGTTTTAACGTATCGGTCTTTGCAAAGGCAACAAGATTTGCACTTGACTTTTCAATTCCGCCGAGAGTGTAGGGCGGATTGACGTACATCTGAACTACGTCTTTGCCAGCAACCTTTCCGGTGTTGGTTACCTTAACTTTAAGAGTAACCGTTTCGTTTGCCGACTTTATTTCGCCCTGACCTGCACCGACAAGTTGCCACTTAAATGAAGTGTATGAAAGTCCGTAACCGAAGGGATATGTAACCTGGTCGTTATACCACTTGTCCGCGTCGGTTATATTTGCATAGCTACCCGATTTAATGTCATCATAAGCGGTTTCATAATATTTATATCCGACATAGATACTGTCGCTATATTCTGCATAATGATAAGACGCATTTACAGTGCCGTCGGGGTTATACAAATTGTTGTTCCAACCAGCGGTATTATCTGCACCGCCGTTCTGCGTAAGGCTTGAAAAGTTTGCATACGAAGGGCTGGTTGTCAAATCGTTTATCCAGGTATCAACCGTTCTGCCGGAAGGTGAAATCGTTCCGTCAAGAATATCTCCGAGATGAGCAGCACCGTCGTTACCTAAATGTCCGATATGAAGAATTGCATCAACGCCAAGATTATCTTCTGTTTTCTCCGCGTTAAGCTCACCGAGTTCAAGAGTATTAGCGGAGTTGACAAGTACTATTACCTTATCAAAATGTTTCTTTACATATTTAATAAGAGCAATTTCATTATCTTCAAGTTGCAGGAAATGGTCTTCTTTATTTGAATGACCATCACAATTTTTCATTTTTATATCGCTACCTTCGGAACCCGAACGGCCCAAAGTTATAATTGCCGCGTCCGCATAGCGACCATACGAATCTTCTATATCTTTAAGAATAGAAACGGGGCGCTCGTTTGCCGTTGAAAGCGTAAAGCCTTCCTGCGTGGTGTTGCCAGCTTCCTTTATTGCCTTGCGGTAAACGTTTTCTACGCCTTTATTTACAGATAAACTACTGTTTTCCACACCGGCAACCAAATCGGTAAAAGGAACGCCGTATACGCCTACTTTACCGGCACCGGAACCGCCGCCACCCGTCATGGGATTATACGAGCGATGTCCGAACATTGTTACGTTAGAACCTTTTTTGAGAGGGAGAACGTTATCGGCGTTCTTCATAAGAACTATACCCTCTGCGCCTATCTGCATATTCAGTTCACGGCTGGCGACAAGCGCCTCGTTCATACTGCTGTAATCAGGATAGAACTTACCGTTGTTGAATACATATCCGGAAACGTTCTTGCTAATAGGTGCCTTCGTTTCATTAAGTGCTTCCAAAGGGTCGGGCTTAGTTCCTGCATAAACTCCGGTATCAACGTCACCTACCCACCAGTTGCCGTTTTCACCGATAAACGGCGTCTTTCCGTCCTGTCCGGGGACACCCTGTATACCTTGTGCACCAGTCTCACCCTTGTCTCCCTTGGGTCCAGCTTCACCTTGCGTTCCACACCCCACTGCCGAAAAAGCGAGTGAGCCTGCAAGAAGCAGCGATGCGGCGATAACCGCAGTTCTTTTAATGCGAAAATGTTTTCTCACAAAAATTCCTCCTAAAAAATAAAATCACCAAAACGAAGCGTTTTAGTGATTGCATTTTATATTATATATTTAATTTTTTTAAACCTTTTTACCAAAATTGATTTATTTGTTACCCATTTTGTCATCAAAAAACAAAATCATCAAAGAGAATCTGTCATTTTCTATCGCAAAGTCTATTTCACCGTTATATTTTTCAACTATCATTTTAATACTTTTTACACCGAAACCATGGTTTGCTTTATCGGCTTTAGTAGTCTGCGGCAATCCGTCTATAATTTCGGGTGCTGTTACATAACTGTTTTCAATCAAAATTTTACATATTCCGTCTTTACCGCTTACTCTTAATATAATTACCCTTTTATCGAGCTCGGATTGCTTTGCCGCTTCAATAGCGTTATCCAGGGCGTTGCCGAACAACGAATATAAATCCGCCTTGTGCATAAAAGACAGATTATCCCCGTCTATGATATAAGTAAAATCTATATTGTGCCTATCGCAAAGCAGACTTTTTTCCTTGATAATTATATCGATACTTTTGTTGCCTGTATTCATATTGGAGTCGTAAATTAAAATATCGCGTTCAAGCGAGGATATAACTTGTTGAAATTCAACCCCCTGCCCCGTTTCCTTTAACATAATAAGCTGATGTTTAAGGTTATGGCATTTTCTGTTTATAGACTCTATATTTTCGTCAGCATTGCGCATTTGCTCGTTACTGATAGCCAACATATATTCAAGCTTTTGCTTTTCATCTTTATCTTGCATCATGCGGTTTATAACGAAAGGTAATGCAATAAGCACTGCGCATATTACTAATCGCAAAATATGCAATGCATTTGTAAACCAGCCTTGATTAAAGAAAATATTGTTAGCAAATAAAACGAAAAATATATTAACACTGGCAAGCAGTGCAACAATTACCTTATAATTAAAAAGTTGGTTTAGTCGGTTTGTCTTTTGCGCAACCGTAAAATATATACATACACCCAAAGCCACGCGCATAAGTATTAAAACAATATATAAAATGATCTTATTTTCTATATTATTAATACTTAACCCTTGCCGAATATTAAATATAGTATGTTCAAAAACATACGCTATGGACTGAAATAGAAAAGCCTGTAAAACCGATATTTTAAAACAAAACCAAACCGATAGTACGGCAACCAACCACACTATTACGTACGGCAAAGTTTTTATATATGCTTGTATAGTAATACTGCCCATATCAAAGAAATTTCTGAATATATCGCTGCTTAAAAATACACAGACAGCTATTACAGGTATCAATCTGACAAAAAACAGTTTACGCTTTTCCTGTTTAAGGCAAACCAAAAACGCATATACGAAAAGAGTTATACTGTAGATGTTTGCGTAACGCAATATTTCTTTAAAAACTTCCATATTCAGTTTCTCCGGGAAACATCAAAAAAAGCCTTAAAAAACTCCTTTCGGCGGGGGCGGCTCATTTTTAAACAATCGTTACCTACGTAAACCATATCGTCTTTTATGTTTTTTATATGATTTAAATTTACAAGATAACCTGAATTGCAAAATGCAAACCCAAAAGGTATAAGCTGCTCTGAAACATTTTTCAAGGTTATCCACATCTCCGAAACTTTATCGCCTGTATGGAATATGCACTTATGATTTTTTACTTCAACAAAATCTATATCGTTGACTTTTAAACGCATTTTTTCATTTTGGCTTACAAGTGTTATTTCCGCCCCGACCTTATTTCTTGCAATTTCCAAAACGCGTTTAAAATGAAAAGCAAATACATCGTAGACAATAGGTTTCAGCAAAAAATCACTTGCGTCTACACTATATCCGTCTATGGCATACTGCTTAAGGCGCGTAACGAATACTAAAGTTACCGCCTCGTCAATCTCGCGTAGCTTTGCTGAAACATTAATACCGTTTTTATACGGCATATCAACGTCCATAAATATAAGGTCATAAATAGACGAATATTTATCAAGAAAGTCCATACCGTCTTTAAAACGCTTCACCGTACAGCAAAGATTATTTTCCTTCATATACCTGTTTATACACGATTCTAAATTTTCGGCATCGGCATCGGTATCTTCTACTATTGCTATATTCATATTTTTCTCCTTTACATAAAAGCTAATTGCGCGTTCGCGAATACGAACGCGCAAGGGTGCACCCTTGACCATCCTATTATAATACTTAGTTTTGAAAATTGCAATACTAATTTTTTTACAAAAATTATCAAAAATTATACAAACAC
>DOCD01000071.1 GCA_003503945.1 Clostridiales bacterium
CTATGATAACGCAACCGCGGTTTTGAGAGTGGCGAACCCCTCGGCTGAAAGCGCACTTTATTTCGGCGGCGAAATGTCCATTCATCTCAACTATCACGGTTCTAACGACAACGGTTCGCTCGGCATAATGAATAGCGTTGCCATTCCAAAAAGCGAAGAGAACGCGCCCGCATGGTGCGACTTCGCGTTGCGCGGACTGGATATCAAAGAGGGAACGAATACGTTGACGTTCAGTATTCTCGGTGAAGACGTTCCCTATATCGATTACGTCGATTTCCATATCGGAAGCGAATTCAGCAATTCAAACGTTTCGCTTGCGGCTGCGGGCGAAAAGGTGGTCAGGGATTTCGAAGATCTGAGCTTTGAAAAAGCTGTAACCCGTAGCGACTATATGGAAACTTACAATCTTTCCACGGGCGAAATTTGCATTTTACCCAACGCGCAGGCAAACGGCGGAAACGCGGTTTACGCGCTTATGAACGGCGAGGCGACGACGCTTATAACGTCGGAAGAGGACAGCACCGTACAGATTATAATAAACGCGGCAAGCCATATCGACTGGCGCTTTATCCGCGACGCGGAAATAAAACTCGACGGCGAGGTAATTACCTTCAACGAGCATAATATCCGCGCGGGTACCGAAACGGAAGTCGTCTGGAAAGATACCTCGCTCGGGTTCTTCGATTTGACTGCGGGCGAACACCTTCTCGATATCAAAATCAATTCCCCTCACGCCAAGTTTGACAGCGTAACCTTTAAAACGGTATCAAAGGGCGAATTTACCGAAATTCATCCCGACGTCTATCTCGACGAGGTCGGAACACAGATTATGGAAGGCGAGCACCTCGACGCTTCGAACGTCGTCGTCCGTCAGGACTATTCCGAGCTCGTGATAGGTGCAACGCACGGCAAATACAATACGCGCACCGAAAAGACTGCGAGTGGTTGGAAGTATATTGACGGTTTCACGGGCTTCCCCGATGCAAGCAAGAACCCTTATAACCCCGGAACTGTCGAAAAAACGACTTTCACCGTTGACTTCTATCTTGCGGCGGACGCCACGGTTGAGGTTAACGCAGTTGCTTGCAGTACGCTCGGCGTAAATCTTGCTAAAAGCGACCAGGTTTTCGTAAAGATAGACGGCGAAAAATGCGCTCCCGCGCCCTGCAACCTTGCACAGTATCATAAGAGTAACGGGGAATACAACGATCCCCGCTGGGTTGACACGCTCATTGCCAAAAAGAATCTCGAAGCGGGAATGCATACGTTCACGATTGACGTACTTAATTTCTTCTTTGACCTCGACTGCTTTAAATTCAAAGCTGTTACGATGGGCGACTACGTGCCCGACACGGATATTATCCTTGACGGTATGACCGAGCAGAAATTTGAAGCCGAATCGATTACGCGCGGAGAAATAGTATTGCAGAACGGCGTTTCACCGACTGACGGATATAAGTTCCACGTTTATACCGGAAGCGGGTCAAGTAGCAATTTGTATATAGGCGGCTTCGCGCAAGGCAACGAACTGGAAGTTAAATTCAATCTTGAAAAAGCAACGAATTATAAAATATTAATCAGCGTAAAAGCGGGTTTGCCGATAGCAATCTGGAAGTATGACGGGCATCCCGCGGGCGACTCGCCTCACTGCGATTTCTATATGGATAAGGGTGCGAACAATGAAACGCACTTTATGCCGCCAGATGCGGCGAATGGAAACAAGGTAATGTCCGCAAACTGGCAGGAGCTCATAATCAGCACGAACATAAGTCTTGAAAGCGGTTCCCATACGTTGACTATTCTTATGAGCAAATACGCCTTTGATATCGACTATATCAAATTCGTACCCGTTGCGGGCGAACCTGTACACAACCATCAATGGGGAAACTGGACGGTAACGAAAGAGCCCACCGCAACGGAAGAAGGCAAGGCGACGCGCGTATGTAACGGCGGCGGCACTTGTAACGCGGCTATATCCGAAAAGGAATGCACCCTTCCCGTGCTTACAAGCGGGGCTTATACCAAGACGGCGGACACGGCAACTTGCTCGGCGGGCGGTTCGGTTACGTACACCTATAACAAGGACGGAGTAAACGTATCGTTTGCGGTAGCAACCTCTGCAAAGGGACACAGCTGGGGCGACTGGGCGGTAACGGACGAAAACAAACCCACCGCAACGGAAACGGGCAAAGCGACGCACACCTGCTCGAATGCGAATTGCGACGCGACCGTAACCGAAAAGGAATATACCCTTCCCGTGCTTACAAGCGGGGACTATACCAAGACGGCGGACACCGCAACTTGTTCTGCGGCGGGCTCGGTTACGTACACCTATAATAAGGACGGCGTAAGCGTAAGTTTTAACGTGGCAACCGCAATAAATCCCGAAGCGCACGATTACGGCGAATGGCAGACCGACCGTGCGGATGGACATTATAAAGTATGTTCTCATAATCCGGAGCATATTATCGGACCCGAAGCGCACGATACCGACGGAGAAAGGGGCACGTGCTCGGTATGCGGTTATAATCCCGGACACAGCCACGCGTGGAGCGACTGGACGGTAACGGATGAAAATAAACCGTCCGCTACGGCAACGGGCAAAGCAACCCGCACTTGTTCAAACGATTATTGCGACGCGACCGAAGCCCAAAAGGAATACGCGTTGCCCGTTCTCACGAGCGAAGACTATACCAAGACGACGGACACCGCAACTTGCTCGGCGGGCGGTTCGGTTACGTACACCTATAACAAGGACGGAGTAAACGTATCGTTCACGGTAGCAACCCCCGCAAAGGGACACAACTGGGGCGACTGGACGGTAACGAAAGCGCCCACCGAAACGGAAGAGGGCAAAGCGACGCGCTCTTGCTCAAACGACGGTTGCGACGCAACGACAGCCGAAAAGGAATACGTATTGCCCGTACTTACGAGCGAAGATTATTCTAAGGGAGCGGACAGCGCAACGTGTAATTGCGCGGGCGAAATGACGTATTCGTATGATAAGGACGGCGTAAGCGTATCGTTCACGGTAGCAACCCCCGCAAAGGGACACGATTGGAGCGATTGGGCTGTAATCGACGAAAACAAACCCACCGATACGGAAACGGGCAAAGCGACGCACATCTGCTCGAATGCTGATTGCGACGCGACCGAAGAAGAAAAGGAATACGTATTGCCCGTACTTACGAGCGAAGAATATACAAAGTCGAACGATACCGCAACTTGTTCCGCTGTCGGCACGGCTACGTATACATACGCTATTGACGGTGAAAACGTCAGCTTCGAAGCCGCTTCTCCCGTAAACCCCGAAGCGCACGACTACGGCGATTATAAACAGACGGACGGAGGGCATTTCAGGGTTTGTCGGTTAAACTCCGCACACAAAGAGAGCGTTTCCGCGCATAATACGGACGGCGAAAACGGAGCTTGCTCGGCTTGCGGATTCAGAGAAATTGACGGAGTAGGAACCTACTATATCGAAGCCGAAAAATTTGACCCCGCAGGATTTAAAGCGGCGCAGGATTTCCTTAATGCAGGCTCGATAAAATCGGCAACGGACGAATATTGCGTAAGAGCGGATGAGGGTGCGCACGGAGGCAATTATATATGCGGCTTTGCCGTGGGTACGCGGGTTGACGATACTACTACTTATACCGGCGGAGCATACGCTACGGGATATTTTGGATTAAAGGAAGCGGCTACCGTAAAGGTTTCGGTAATCGCAAGGGCGAGCTTAGGCGTAGCTTTTAAACGCCCTTACGAATTCGGCTTCAAGATTGACGATACACAAGAAACTCCCGCAGGTTTCCTGCAACCGAACTCTAATTTGGGCGCGTTGCAAACAACGTGGGGCGAATTTGTGATAGCGGATGCAGTAAGGCTTGAAGCCGGCGTACACAGCATAAAAGCCATAGCGGGACAATATGCCATTGATTTGGACTGCATAGTTCTGACCATAATAGGTTACGGCAAAAACGAGGGCGGCAAAATAAACGATATAAATTTAACCGGTACAGAAGAGCAGAAGTTCGAGGCTGAATGGATAGACGACGGTAGCATTGTATTGCAAAGCGGTACGTCGGCAACGCAAGGATATAACTTCCCGGTATATTCCGGAAGTTCTTCGAGCAACGATTTATATATAGGCGGTTTCGGGCAAGGTAACGAACTATACGTTAATTTTAATCTTGAACAAGCTACTACTTATAAAATTTTAATCAGCGTTAAATCTACTAACGGAATCTTAGTAGGTAAATACGAAGGAAATCCCCGAGAACCGTCCGCCGCTCACTGCGATTTCTACGTAGATGAAACTCATTTAGAGCCTTATTCGTGGAGTAGCAACCCGGCTATGAACGGCAATAACAACGGTCAGGGCTTTGTTACGAATGATTTGACGATCAAAGAAGGCGGAAGCAGTGGAATTTCGCTTGAAGCGGGCAATCATACGTTCAGGATAAAAATGACTACGTATGCATTCGATATCGACTATATTACGTTCGTGCCTGTTTCGGCTGAATAACGGAGGAAAGAGATGACTTTTAAGGAAAGAATTATAAAATCAAAGAAACAGATTTTAATAGCGGTGCAGTTTGTCGCTATGGCGATAATAATTGCCGCACTCATCGTTGCAAACTACTTTTGCTTTGCAAATGCAAACGTTATAACGGCTTATCTTTGCGGTTCGGGACTTGACGACGATTCGGAAGAAGCGCAGGTTGCCCGTCAGGAAGGTAACTTGCTTGCGGCGGGCGTTATGGAAGACGGCGCGGTACTCTTAAAGAACGAGAATTCCGCCCTTCCGCTCAAAGAGAAAAAGGTCAACGTCTTCGGCTGGGCAGGTACGGATAAGGGCTTTATCCCGCAGGGTACGGGCTCGGGCACGGGCGCGAGAAACGATTACGTAACTTTCCTCGGCGGACTCGAAGCCGCGGGGATAGAGTACAACCAAACGCTTGCAAACGACTACGCCGCGCTCAATATGCGCCGCGTCGAAAACGAAAGCGGCAACTACACCATAGAGGCGAGCACGGACGAACAGTATAAGCTGAATTACGGCGTAATAGAGGCGGGTGCGGATTTTCTTACCGACGCGCGCATTCAAAACGCTAAAAGCTATTCGGACAATGCGGTAATAGTCATAGGCAGACTTTTAGGAGAAGGCAACGACTATTCCAAAAAGCAGTATATAAAGTACGGCGATAACGACGAATCGCGCAAATTGCAGGCAATTTCGGCAATGGAAGAGGCTATGATTGAAAAGGTCTGCGCCAACTTCGGAAACGTCATCGTAGTTATAAATTCAACCAACCCTATGGAAGCGGGCTTTCTTAAAAACGACAAAATCGACGCGGCGATATATATGGGTACGCCCGGTACGCGCGGCGCAATAGGGCTTGCGAATCTTTTGTCGGGCGAGGCGACTTTTTCGGGGCATCTGACGGATACCTGGGCTTACGACTTGTCTACGGCTCCTTCCTATGCAACTTCGGGCAGAGAGGGCGTGGGCAGATATTCCGATACGGGCAAGGTAAATCTTGCGTATTCGGACTACTCCGAAGATATTTATATCGGTTATAAGTGGTATGAAACGGCGGACGCCGACGGTTTCTGGGACAGCGAAAAAGCCAAATCACAATGGAATATTACGAACGGCTACAAGGACGTCGTGCAGTATCCCTTCGGCTTCGGGCTTTCGTATACGACCTTTGAATGGGAAATTGCGGAAATCAGTCTTGCAAGCGGCGGTACGCTCAAAAAGGACGATTATATCAGCATTGAAATAGAAGTTACCAACACGGGTAATTATAAGGGCAGAGAGGTAGTACAGCTCTACTACAACCCTCCGTATACGGCGGGCGGCATAGAAAAATCCGCGTCTAACCTTTTGGCGTTCGGAAAGACTATAGAAATCGCATCCGGCGAAAGCGATACCGTTTATCTTGAATTTGCCGTTGAAGATATGAAGTGCTACGACTGCTACGACAAAAACGGCAACGGATTTATGGGGTACGAGCTTGAAGAAGGCGAATACGCTCTTTCGCTCCGCACCGACGCGCACACGCTTGCTACTATAAAAGACGGCTCGGCTGAAATTAAATATACCGTTCCGTCGGGCGGTTTCAAATATGAAAAGGACAGTGTAACGGATACACCCGTCGGCAATCTTTTTACCAACTACACCGCAGCTTCGGGCGCAACCAGCACCATTCAGGAACCCGTTGCGGGCAAGGCTCATTCCATTGACGGCAACGACGAAAGCACTAAAATCACATATCTTACCCGTGCGAATTTCAAGGATACTTTCAACTATGAAAAGCCTGAAAACAGGACTATGGGTCAGCTTAAAGACGATACTATGTACGTTACCGTTACCCCCGCAACCAACGCGGACGACGTCGCCCCCGAGACAAATTCCACGGCAACGCAGTGGAAAATGGAAGATATGCTCGGCGTGGAATACGACGACCCTATGTGGGACGAAATCGTTTCGCAAATGTCGCTTTCCGATCAGCTAACGCTCATTGCGAAGGGCGGTTTCGGAACGGTCGGCGTAGACAGCATCGGGCTTGCTCCCACTACGGCGTCGGACGGACCTTCGGGCTTTAACAATCAGGTAATTGGTCAGAACAATTTAAAGGCGGTCAACTACCCCGGCGCAACCGTAATCGGACAGACGTGGGATTTTGATATCGCGTATTCCGTAGGGCTTGCAATCGGAGGCGAGGGCGCGGCTTTGGGTACGCAGGGCTGGTACGGTCCCGGCGCAAATCTTCACCGCAGTCCGCTCGGCGGCAGGAACTTCGAATATTATTCTGAGGACGCAAGGCTTTCGGGCATAATGGTTGCAAACGAAGTTATGGGCGCTAAGGAAAAGGGCGTTACCGCCTATATCAAGCACATTGCCGTAAACGATTCGGATACGGGCAGAAACGGGGCGTATAAATGGCTGACGGAACAGAACCTGCGCGAAAACTATTTGTTGCCGTTTGAGCTCGCCGTAAAAGTAGGTTATTCCAACGGAATGATGTCCAGCGTCGACAGAATAGGTTCTACAAGAGTTTCGGGTTCGTATGCGCTTTTAACTTCCGTACTTCGCGGCGAGTGGGGCTTTAACGGAACCGTCATAACCGATTATTATCAGTGCAGCGACAGCAGCAGTCCGCTTCAATACGTTCACGACGTAGACGAATGCGTGCGCGCGGGCAACAGTATGCTGTTGCATCCCGACGGTTCGGGCAGTTACTTTGACGACGTAACGAGCAACACCGCCAAAAAGATGATTGCAAAGAGTGCGAAAGATATATTGTTTACTTACGCCGATTCGACTTTCTTTGCGGAAATCGCAGGGCAGGACGTCAGCTTCAAAAAGACGCCGGAAGTATTCGCCTGGTGGAAGCCCGTGCTTATCTCCGCGGACGTGCTCGTGGTACTCGTTTGCGTAGCGTGGGGGCTGTTGATATTCTTGCTTCCCAAGCGTAAAAAAGCAGTTGCCGAAGGCGCTGACGAAAACGGAGTGCTTTCAGAGGAAGAAAACGCGGTTGCCTTCTCCGAATACGCTCAACCGGGTTCTTCGGACAGCGGAGTGCTGTTTATCCCGCCGACGGAAGAAGCTGGCGAAGAAGTACGGCTTGACGACGGAGAGCGGATAATAGACCTTATTCCCGAGGAAACGGAAGAAAAGAAGAAAAAGCATTGGCTGTTTGGCCGTAACGATAGCGAAAGGGCTTCCGCAGACAACGGCGAAGTTTTAAAAGGGATAGGCGAGTTGACGGGGCAGATTGCCGAGCTTACGCAAACGATTAAAGTCGCTGTGGACGCGCTTACGGCGGCAATTCACAATAAACCGACTCAAAAGAATACCGCAGATAAAGCCAAACCCGCCGAAAAACGCGGACCTACTGCAAAACAGCAGATTGACGAGTTGAAGGCGCAGGTTGAAGAACTCCGCGAATTGATAAAAAACTCAAACAGCGATAAGTAAAATGCAATCCCGGCAGGACGTTCCGAAGCGGAATTTACCTGTCGGGATTTTAGTTGACCTGATTGTAGTATTAATAACTAAATCGTATAAATAATATTTTTGAAAAGTTATTGACTTGTGAAGCCGGTTGATGTATAATAGTAAAGAGGTGCGTATGGACAAACAGTTAATAGCAAAAAGGTTGAAGGGCTTGCGTGAAGCCGCAAAACTCTCGCAAGCGAAATTGGCTACGGAAATAAACGTAAAGCAACCGTTGATTGCACGGTATGAAACGGCTATCAATACTCCGGCGTACGGTGTGCTTATTCAGTATGCAGATTACTTTGACGTGTCGTGCGATTATCTTTTGGGTAGAACGGATAATCCGCAAGGAAAACTTTATGAGTGTATTCCGCAGTCGTTAAAAGGCAATCCGCAGTTGAAAGAATTCGTGGATATGTGCTTTGACCCTTCTTCACCCGCAAATGCGAGATTGAAAGATACCCTACTTCAACTTTTAGAGGAGCAAAAGAACAATGGCTAACGAGATAATGGATTTGAGCTTTTATAACCGGATTAAAGAGATACTTTCAAGTGCGCGTGCAAAGGTATATTCTGCCGCTAACTTTGCTATGGTAGAAGCTTACTGGGAAATAGGCAAAAGCATCGTAGAAAAGCAAGGCGGTAATGCTACCGCCGAATACGGTGCAAAACTTATTGAAGAGCTTTCAAAGCAAATGACTAACGACTTTGGAAAAGGTTTTACTGCTACGAACTTAAAATATATGCGCCAGTTTTATCTCGCTTTTCCGAATCGTCACGCACTGCGTGACCAATTGAGTTGGACGCATTACAGAATGATTATGAAAGTCGAAGACGTGAAAGCGCGCGAATTTTACGTTGACGAATGTGCCAAAGCAAATTGGAGTACGCGTCAACTTGAACGGCAGATAAATACGTTTTCTTATCAGCGTTTGCTTGCAAGTCGCGGTAACTATGACGTTGTAGAAGATACGACGAAAAGAGAACAGGCAAAGACACCGGAAGACGTTATACGCGACCCTTATGTGTTGGAATTTTTAGGCTTGGAGCAGAGCGCAAGTTTTTACGAATCCGATTTAGAACAGGCGTTAATAGACCACTTGCAAAAATTCTTGCTTGAACTCGGACGCGGTTTTTCGTTTGTCGGAAGGCAACATAGAATATCATTTGATAATCAACACTTTTATATCGACCTCGTTTTCTACAACTATATCTTAAAATGCTTTGTTCTTATAGACTTAAAGACTGGTAAGCTAACGCACCAGGATATAGGGCAAATGCAAATGTACGTAAACTATTATACCCGAGAACTTATGAACGATGGCGACAATCCTCCTATCGGTATCTTGCTTTGCGCAGATAAAAACGATTCGGTTGTGCGCTATACTCTCTCGGAAGATAACAAGCAAATCTTCACTTCAAAGTATATGCTATATCTACCTACCGAAGAAGAACTGCAAAAAGAGATTGATGCCGAGCGCAACGCTTTGGAGAATAATAAATGAGAGCGGTAATATACGCAAGATACAGTTCGGATAACCAGAGGGAAGAGAGTATCGAAGGTCAGCTTCGTGAATGCAACGAGTATGCAACATTCAACGATATTCAGGTTGTGGGTAATTATATAGACAGGGCATATTCTGCTAAAACGGATAATCGCCCCGAATTTCAGCGAATGATAAAGGATAGTTATAAACACGCCTTTGATTGTATTATCGTGTGGAAGTTGGACCGCTTTTCTCGTAACCGTTACGACAGCGCACACTATAAAGCATTACTCCGTAAAAACGGTGTTAAGGTTGTATCCGCAAAGGAAAGCATTGCAGAGGGTTCGGAAGGAATACTCCTTGAATCGGTTTTGGAAGGAATGGCAGAATTCTATTCTGCCGAGCTTGCCGAAAAAGTAACGCGCGGTATGAAAGAAAATGCTTTGAAAGGTTTATGGAACGGCGGTATAATTCCTTTCGGTTATTACGTAAACGAGCAACACAAACTTGCGTTGAATATTAAAACCGCACCTATCGTTAAGGAAATATTCAAACTTTGTTATGACGGTAAAACTGTCAAAGAGATAACCAACATTATGAAGGAAAGGAATATAAAGCGAGAAAACGGAAAGCCCTTGCATTATAATTCCATAAGGTATTTGCTTTCCAACAGAGTGTATATCGGTGAATATAATCGTATGGGAGTAGTAAAAGAAAACGGAGTGCCGCAGATAGTAACGGAAGAAGTATTCAATGCTGTACAAGCAGAACTTGAAAAGAATTCGAAAGCTCCTGCAAGACACACGGCAAAGGACGATTATCTCTTAACGACGAAATTGTTTTGCGGCAGTTGCGGTGCAATGATGGTGGCGCAAGCAGGAACGGGAGGGAAGAAGGTATATCGTTACTATGCCTGCGTAAGACAGAAAAAGCATTTATGCAACAGAAAGCCTATAAGTAAAGTTAAGTTGGAAGATTTTATCGTCCATAAGACTATGGAATTTTTAAAAAACGATGCGGTTATAGAAAAGCTGTCTCAAAAGCTGTACGAATTACAATATACTGAAAGCACTTTGCTGCCAAAATTGCAGGAACAAGCCAAACAGAAAGAAAAGGAAATAGAGAATATTCTTAACGCCGTACAGAAAGGTTTTGCTACGGACACGTTATTAAAAAGGCTTTCCGAACTTGAAAAGGAACAGAAAGACTTAAATGAAGTAATAGCAAGCGAACAGTTGAAATCGCCTATATATACGCAAGAGCATTTCAAAATGGCATTACATAATTTCCGTAAGATAGACGTATCTACACAGGACGGAAAAAGAAAGATAATAGATACTTTTATAAACTCTATCTTTATATACGACGATTATATGAAGATAATCTACAATGTAAACGGCAGGGAAGAAGTAATAAAGTTAGAAGAATTAGAAAGTTCAACTTTGTTTTCGGATGGTGAGCCATTCCGGTGATAATGGCAGTGAGGATCCACCAGTTCCCATTCCGTGCGAGCGCATAACGCGACGCTCTGCCGAGGATCACGTTTAGGGAAACGGCAGAACACAGAAGTTAAGCTTACTTCTCAGCGGCTGTAAGGGCAACAGCCGCTTCGGGCACCGTTCGCGCGGGACGGATGCGCTCACTCATCTCGCATTGCACAAACAGTGGGTGTCCACTGTTTGTAAGAAGGCGCAATGCTCGTCGCCGAAAGTACTTGACTATAATGGTCTGGGAGGATAGGTAGTTGCCGGATTTCAATTAAAAAAGCCCGTTTTCATTACGAAAACGGGCTTTTTTCTATACTTTTCGCCACTTTTTGCCTATTTTTGCTCGTTTTATGCAATTTTATAATTTTTGCGGTTATGCAGTTTTGTTAAGTAATTTAATTGAATTTTTAAGTTTCCAGCGGTGTTTTTTACGATTTAAGGGGAATGTGTTTTTTCTTAAAAATCGCTTAAATACCTCTTGATTGCTTTTTATTAAGTTCTATTTCAGTTCAACGTTCTTTAAATTCATTCTCGAATAGCGGAAACGAAGTAATCGTATTTCTTTAAGCTCGTCCACGATTTCATATATTAGAACATAGTTATCAACGGGTATATGTCTTATGTTTTCGTCTTGTATCAGAAAGCAAAGACAGTCTGAAGACGAACGGGGGAAGGCGCAAATCGTTCCGATTGCGCTTTCGATTTGCATATACAAATCCGACGCGGCTTTTGCATTGTATAAGTTTTCCGCTATGTAGTTAAGCGCCGAATCTATATCCTGTTCGGCGAGCGGAGTTAAACGGAAAGTATATTTATTTGACATACTTTTGCCTCAACTTCGCCATTGTGCTTTCGCCGTCTAAAAGTTCGCCTTTATCGGCTTGCGCTTTGCCTTCCATAATCTTTTTGTACATATCGACTACGGCAAGCTGCCTTTCATAAGCGGACATACTCATTACTACCATATCGCCGTAACCGTTTTTCGTAACGAATATCGGTTCGTTGGTAGTATTGCAAAGCTCGGAAATTTTCGTCGTATCTCTCAAATCTCTTATAGGAATAATCTGCGGCATAGTGTTACCTCCATAACTATTATACGCTATTGTGCAATGATTATAGCATAATTGTGTTAAAATGTCAATAAGAAGTAACTTAAAAGTTTTAATTGTGCAAACGGCGTCTGCACAATTAAGTTTCTTTCTCTATATAAGTAGCTCAAATTTTAAAGAAAAATTTCACAAAATTTAATATTGCTTAAAAAATTTTTTAATTGTGCCGGTTTCTGTCAGGTTTAATATGGTATAATGCAGTTATGAACGATAAGTACTACGAGGACGAACCCATATACAAGCTCAACCCCACGCACATTAATAAACAGCTCAAGCCGCCGTTTGTACGAGAGTTTGAAGACGAAAAGTTTATAAAGACCATACAAAATACCATTTATTCAAATTGCGGTTTACATTAAATTTAATGTAAACCGCAATTTGAACAGGTATTGTTTTTTTGATAGTTAAATGATATAATAATTCTACAATACG
>DOCD01000114.1:0-4546 GCA_003503945.1 Clostridiales bacterium
GAAAAAGTCCTTTAAATTACTTTGTTTACTTCCTTCTTTTCATTACTATGCAGTTGTCAGTCTTCGACTGAAAAAAAGTATATTATCGGCGAAAGCCGTTATATAACCATTCCGGTGACGATAGCGCAGAGGATCCACCTGTTCCCATTCCGAACACAGAAGTTAAGCTCTGCTACGCCGAAAGTAGTTGGGTATAATGCCCCGCAAGGATAGGTAGTTGCCGGATTTCACAAAAGTAAAGCACCCACTAAGTGGGTGCTTTACTTTTGTGAAAACGATATATGATCGAGGGCATAATACCCAACTACTTTCGGCTAAAAAGGCAATTACGCTCTGGTACGACGAGGACGGATTTCACAAAACAGTGGATACCCACTGTTTTGCCGTCCGAGATGAGTGCTGCGCATTGTAAGCGCAGTCACGGTGACCGAGGGCAAAGATGACCTTACTTTGCCCGAGCGAAAGTAGTCGGGTGCTTTACTTTTTTGATAAACTTTCGGCGAGTAGCTTCATTCCGATTTTTACGCCTTTAATCAGATAAGTATTTGCTGTTTCAACTTCTAAGTCACAGTGGCTGTCTACAAGTTTATTTAAAAGCGCTATTTGTTCGTCGTTCAGTAATTTTGTCAGCTGTTCATATAAGTCGTCGTTTATATCGGTTTTTCTTTTATATTCTTCCGAGCACGTAATACTTTCTATAAAGCGGCTGTTACCCAAAATAATTTCTTCAATTGCAGTTTGTTTCATATATAACCTCTAATTATAATTTAGAAATATTATACTATATAACTAAGACAATTTGTTGACTTCTTTGTATTCTAAGACTACAATTTTAAGTGAAAGAATAAAAAAGATTGAATTACAATATTATGGACTTCCTGTCATTGCGAGGAGCGAAGGGACGAAGCAATCTAAAAGAGGTAAAATGAAAACATAAAGTCGTGGATTATTGCTAAAGAATTCCTTAAAATTTGTAACGAGCGGGACAAACGGCGCCCCGAAATCGTTATATAAAGCAAAGGAGTAAAATACTGTACTTAAAAACGCTGTGGAACGACGACGGAAATGCTTTGCCGTATTATCCCGAAAGGCAAAATTTTACGTGCTCAAACGGCGAAGTGAAGCAAGCCGAGCTTTTGCAGGGCTTTTACTGCCTCGGCGACGCTTATTCTGACGAAGCCTTTACGAGCTTTTATACCCGAACGTACGACGGATACAAGCTTAAATTTATGCTTCCGAACGACGGCTACGGCATAAAAGACGTCTTTACGGAAAGCAATATCGCCGTAGCGAACTCTGCGGAATATAAAGAGGTTGACGACGAAAAGCGGGAAATTTATTATACGAGGTGCATATTTCCCGAATTCAGGTGCGCTTTCGACGGCGAAATAAGCGGACTGCTTAAAGAGAAATTCGGGCTCGGCGTAATATTCGACCGCGAAAAATGCGATTTTTCCGCACTGACCGAAAGCCGCTTCCTCCTTCCAAAGGGGAAGCTTGTAATGCGGAAACGGGGGGATTTCTCGACTCACTTCGTTCGCTCGAAATGACAGGGCGGTTTTTTGTCATACTGAGCGTAGCGAAGTATCACATTGTCAGAGCGAAAAATGATGGGATTCTTCGGCAAGCCTCAGAATNNAATTTAGCCACTATGTAATTAATTTTCCTTTATTTATAACGCGAGGTAAATTGCTTGCGGTACGTCAAATAATTTAGCCACTATGTAATTAATTTTCCTTTATTTATAACGCGAGGTAAATTGCTTGCGGTACGAAAACCCTCGTGTCACTCTGCCCGCCCCCTTATCATTCTGCCCGAGCGCGAAGCGCGATGGTTTGCGTGTCGCTACACTTAGTCTAACCTTACCAAGTGGTCGCAAAGCGTTAGTCGAAGCATCTTTCTTCCTTGTCATGTTGAGCGGACGCGAAACATCTCAAAGATTCTTCGGCAAGCCTCAGAATGACAGGGGGATTTTATGCTTACAAGTCTTTACTTTTGCGTGTTAATATGATATTATTATAAAAAATGGGAGGGCTTTATGAAAAGATTACTTAAAAATTTAGCGGCTTTTGTATGTGCGGCGGTATGCGCGCTGTCGTTTGCTGCCTGCGGTTCGGGCAACAACCAGACCGTAACGCCCGAAGAAAACCCGTCAAACCAACAGCCTTCAACGCCGTTACCCGAAACGCCGACTCCTCCGACAACGGGCGAGGAAAATCCGCCCGAGGTAACCGTCAAGGGCGAATGCAAGCTTTTGGGTTCGCCTGCGGCTCCCGTTAAAACTCAATACTCTTCCGAGGGCTATGCCGCATTTACGGCAAAAGTCGAAAAATTTGCCGCGAAATTCGCTTATAACGTACTATCGGATTGCGATAAAACGGAAAATTATACCGTATCGCCGATTTCCGTATTTATGGCTTTGGGGCTCGCGGCGGAGTGCGCGGGCGAAACGGTGCGCGCAGAAATTCTGAACGCGCTGGGCGTAACGTACGAGGAGCTCAACGAATTTTATCCCGTGCTTTTCAATTCGTTAAACTGTGAAAGCAAGGGCGATAACGGTGAAATCGCAAACGTGTTAAAGCTTACAAACTCTGTTTGGGTAAACGAAGGCACGCAGACAATGCAGGAGTGTATAAACAAGCTTTCCGATAATTATTATGCGTGGTCGTACTCCGCGGATTTTGCAAATAAAAACAAAGAGGCAAATCAGGCAGTACGCGAATTTGTAAAAGAGCAGACGCGCGGGCTTATCGATAACGACTTCGGGCTTGATGAAAACACTCTGTTTGCGCTGATAAACACGCTCTACTTAAAAACAGGCTGGAATTACAGCGGCGAAGACCTTGAATTTACACCCGATAAGTACAGCTTTAAAAACAGCGACGGCACCGTTACCCCTTTAAAGCTTCTGACGGGAAATTACGAGCAGGGTCGCGCGCTCAAAGAAAGCAAGTTTTCGGCTTTTACGGCTACTACGGCGGGAGGATACAAGCTTAAATTTATCAAGCCCGACGACGGTTATACCGTACAGGACGTTTTTACCGAAGAAAACATTGCAAAGGTCGGCGCAATTAAGTATTATAACAGTTTTGTAAATAACAAATCATATAAAACACGCTGTATTTTTCCCGAATTCAAGGCGAAATATCAAAATGATTTAATAGATTTATTTAAAGAAAAATACGGCGTAACCGAGCTTTTCAAATTTTCCGATTATACTTTCTTTCCTCTTTTGGGGCAGCGTAATTCGGCTTGCAGCACAATAACTCACGTTACCGATTTGACTGTGGATAAGTCCGGCATTGAGGGCGCGGCTGTTACTCTGGTTGGAGGCGCGGAAGGCGCGGAAAGCAAAATCGTTTTCGAAGATTTCGTCCTCGACAGGGCGTTCGGGTTTGTAATTACCGACAGTAGAGATATTACTCTGTTTTCGGGCGTGGTAAATAAAATTTAAAGTTATGGAACTTGACGAGGAATGTAAGGGCTGTTTGTATAACAGTCAGCTGAAAAAAGTAGAAAGGGAGCAGGGAGCGGGCGAAAAGCTCGGTTTATTCAAAGCACGCGTAAAAGCCCTGTGCGAAAACCCGCCCGCGCATTACTGCGCGCCTCTTTTAATGCGGGATATCGACGGTATTCACCGCGAAATTTACGGCTGCGGAATAGATTATTCGCGGGAAAAATCGCTTTTCAACCGACTTTTACTCAATCTTGAAAGCGATATTTTTGCCCGCGTTATCGCTTCCGCCGACCCCGTCGAAGAGGCGTTGAAGTTTTCAATGGCGGCAAATTACATAGATTTTGCGAGGCTCGGCGATTTGAACGAGCAGAGCGTCGACTACGTTTTAACCGTAGCGGAGCGCGCGGAAGTGGATAAAAGCGTTTTGAAATCCTTTAAATCCAAATTAAAAACCGCAAAATCGCTGTGCTTTCTGCACGACAACTGCGGCGAAATAGTTATGGATAAAATCCTTTTAAGGGTAATCAGGCGGGAGTATCCCGATATCGCGCCCGTTTCGGTTGTGCGCGGTTCGCCCATAATTAACGACGTAACCTTGACCGACGCGGAGGAGGTCGGGCTCGGTAAGGTTGCAAGGGTGGTTGAAAACGGCGCGGGCGTGCCGGGAACATACCTCAAAGAAATTTCCGAGCAAACGAAAAAGTTGCTGTCGGAAAGCGACGTAATAGTTTCAAAAGGGCTCGGCAACCTCGAAACGCTTTACGGCGAGGGGTACAATATTTTTTACGCGTTCAACTGTAAGTGCAGGCACATCGCCGAAAGGTTCGGTTTGAAATTATGGGCGGCGGCGTTTATAGAGGAGAAGGTATGAAAGCTACGGGTTGGGATTTAATGAAGCTTTCGCAGGCGTTCGACGGCGAATTCTGCCTTTCGGATTTTACGCCCGAGGAGCTTGACGAAATGCTGGGTATGCTTGACGACGGTCTGTCGCCCGAGCAAATCCGCGAAAAGTATTTCGAGTTTTACGACGACGTGAAGGACAGGGTACAGAATAAACACAAGTGGAGCGACTAAAAGCTTATTTCAGGC
>DOCD01000114.1:4848-5009 GCA_003503945.1 Clostridiales bacterium
CCGAAGGCGGTGAGGGGATTGTTAATATTTACGACTCACATCCCCTCAGTCTGCTACGCAGCCAGCTCCCCTTGTTAAGGGGAGCCTTATTAATAAAAAACGCCGCCCGCCGATTTATCGGCGGGGGGGTTCAACTATTACGCTTTTCATTACCACGCATT
>DOCD01000082.1 GCA_003503945.1 Clostridiales bacterium
CGCCGTAACTATTATGGACGCGGTCGCGGGTTCCGGCGACTTGGTAGTGGGGAATATTTTAGGAAGTAATATAATAAATATTTTCCTTATACTCGGCGTTTCCGCAGTGGTGTGCAGTTTGCCGGTGGAAAAGACAACGCGGTTTATCGACCTGCCTTTTTTAGTGCTTATAAGCGGGCTTTTCGTTCTGCTCGGCTATATCGGCGGTTCGTTTGCCTGGTGGGAAGGGCTTATCCTCATTTTGCTGTATTGCGCCTTTATGGCTTATAATATCGTGCTTGCGACAAAGCAATCAAAGGTGGGGCTGGAACAGGCGACCACCGTTACCGTTATAGGCGAGGAGCCGAAAGAAATTACGGGCTGGTACGGCAAGCTTAAAGCTGGTTACGAAAACCTTATGACGAAGGTCTGGTTTCTTATAATACTTACCGTCGTCGGGCTCGGTATGGTTGTCGGGGGCGCGCAGCTCGTCGTCGACTCGGCGCAGTATATAGCGCAGGATTTAATAGGCATTTCGCCCGAAATAGTCGCGCTTACCGTAGTTGCCTTCGGCACTTCTTTGCCCGAGCTCGTAACGTCCGTTTCCGCGGCGCGCAAGGGCGACGTGGGTATCGCCACGGGCAATATCATAGGCAGCAATATAGCGAATATTCTTTTGATAGGCGGTCTGGGCGCGGTGTGCTCGGGCGGCAACGGGCTTGCTTTTTCGACGGAAGGGTTGATAAGCGGAATAGTTTCGCTGTTTGCGGCAGTCCTTATATTCGGCTTCTCTTTCGGCAAGACTAAAAGTCTCGGCCGTGTGGCGGGGATAATCATGCTCGTGTGTCTTGTCGCATACTACGGCTTCGTATTTGCTAATTTTTACGCGTTCAAGCTTTATTGAGCGGTATAAAAAACTTCGTATCAGTCAACAATAAAAGTGCGGTGGTACATATTATAGAATATACACACTGCCGATAAGAGGTTGATATGAACATTAAGCGAGGAGAATTATATTATGCCGATTTGTCGCCCGTCGTGGGTAGCGAACAGGGCGGAGTCCGACCCGTGCTGGTTGTCCAGAACGACGTCGGCAACAAGTATTCGCCTACCGTAATCGCGGCGGCGGTAACAAGCAAAATCAACAAAGCAAAATTGCCCACGCACATAGAACTTCCTTCAAACGCTTACGGTCTGCAAAAGGACTCGGTAATTCTTCTCGAACAGATACGCACGCTCGATAAGCGCAGGCTCAAAGAGAGGATAGGCGAACTGAACGAAACGACTATGTCGCGGGTGGATAAGGCTATTTTGATAAGCCTCGGCTTTACGAAATAGCGCGGCGCACGCTTTTGAAGTGCGCCTTTTAAATTTAATTGACAATTGCGCCCGTTTGATATATGATTATACTATGATTGAAAAACTTAAAAAACTGAAAATCAACATAGGCTGGAAAAGCCTTGTGCTTATCGGCGTTTGCGTAGTGCTGTTGCTTATAGATTTGCTTACTAAGATTTTCGAAGAAAAGTACGGCTGGAATTTTACGGTTATTCCGCATTTTATCGAGGTTGAAAGCGGCAGCAGAAACCCGGGCTGCGCGTTCAGCTTTCTTGCCGATTCGAGCTGGGGACAACCCTTTCTCATTGCAATGACCTTTATTCTGCTTGCGGTAATAATCACCGTATTCGTTTTTCTGCCAGAAAAATTTACGCTTTTGAAGATTGCCATAAGCATGATTACCGCGGGCGCGATAGGTAACCTTGTCGACAGAATAGCTTTCCGCGAAGTACGCGACTTCGTCGGCGTGAATATGTTTGGTAGTATGGTTTCCTGTAATTTTGCCGATTTTTGGATAGTTTTCGGTACTATAATCGCAGTAATAGATATGCTGTTTATTAACGAGTGGGCGGTGTTCCCTCTGACGAAAAAAGCAAAAGCGGCGCAAAAAGCGCGGGAGCAAGCCGAAATAGAAGAAAAAGAGAAAAAGCAAGAAAGCACGGACGATAAAAATGACGCCGAATAAGGTTTTTACGGCGGACGGCGGTTGTGCCCGCGCCGATGTTTTTGTCTGCGGCGAGCTTAAAAACAAAACGCGCTCTTCCGTGAAAAAGCTGTTCGACGGCGGATTTGTTTCAATAAACGGCAAAACCGCCAAAGCCTCGCAGGAAATTTTTACGGGCGACAGGGTGGAGGTTATTTTGCCGCCCGCGGAGGAATACGGCGCAAAGCCCGAAAATATTCCTGTCGATATTGTCTATCAGGATAAGGATATAGCGATAGTCAATAAACCGCAGGGAATGACGGTGCATATGGGCAACGGCAACGTCGACGGCACGCTTGTCAACGCGCTTTTGTACAGCCTCGACTCATTGAGCGGCATTAACGGAGTAATACGTCCTGGCATTGTGCATAGAATAGATAAGGATACGTCTGGGCTTCTGGTCGTCGCAAAGAACGACGCCGCGCACGTAAACCTTTCAAACCAGATTGCGGAAAAAACCTGTAAGAGGACGTACCTCGCGCTTTTGGAGGGCAACCTGAAAACGGACTGCGGCACGGTGACGACTTACATAGGGCGCAGCCCGCAGGACAGGACGAAAATGGCTGTGGTCGCGCCCGAAAAAGGCAAGCTTGCCGTAACCGATTATACCGTCGTAAAAAGGTACGAGGGTTTTACGCTCTGCCGCTTCGATTTGCATACGGGCAGAACGCACCAAATACGCGTTCACGCCAAATATCTGGGTCACCCCGTTGTGGGCGATACCGTATACGGCTATAAAAAGCAGAAATTCAAATTGAACGGTCAGCTTCTGCACGCGTTCAGGCTGACGCTTACCCACCCGTCGAGCGGGGAAGAGATGACTTTCGAAGCTCCGCTGCCCGATTATTTCACCGCCGTTTTAAACAAGCTTAACGAATTATAAAAATTTGCTTGCAAAATAAAAAAAATAATGATATACTTTTCAAAACGATAAAAGGAGAGTTTGTATGTCAAGAAGGTCTTATACAACACACACGTGGACGGAAGTTTGCGCTTTCTGGGGAATGGTTATAGCCGCGGTTGCTTACATTTTCAGCGGTCTTTTTAACTTTCTCGTTAATTGGATAAGCAAAATGAGCGCGGACGTTGCAAACGTCCTTAATATGATTGCGGGCATAACTCAGCTTCTGGGAAGCATCGCTCTGCTCGTCGCGATAGCAATCCCCGCATGGCAGTACGTCAAATACAGAAGCAAAGGTTGGAGGGTCTGCTACTGGATTGCGCTCGTCGTCTACGTTCTGGGTGTCGGCTTCGGAATGCTTTCCGTATTCAGGACTTAATAAAAAAATTTCAATCCCCGACGCATTCGGGGATTTTTTATTGCTCGTTTTTTACTTTACAAACTTACGCTTATAATTTATAATTGAGATATACTGATTTTAAAGGTTAATTATGGCAAATCCGTTAATAGCGATAGTCGGCAGACCAAACGTAGGTAAAAGCACGTTTTTCAACAGGGTTGCGGGCAGAAAAATTTCAATAACAGAGGACAGACCGGGCGTAACCCGCGACAGGCTTTACGCCGATTCGGAGTGGCGCGGCAAGGCTTTTTCTATGGTGGATACCGGCGGTATAGAGATACGGTCGGAAGATACGATGTGGCGCGAAATCAAAAAGCAGGCGGAAGTCGCCGTGGAAACCGCGCAGGTAATTCTGTTTTTCGTGGACGGACGCGAAGGGCTTACCACTTCCGATTACGACGTGGCGGACATGCTCCGTAAAAGCAAAAAACCGGTAATACTCGTAGTCAACAAGATTGACGAGTATTCCGAAGAAAAGGTTTTCGAGTTTTATTCTTTGGGGCTTGGCGAGCCTTTCCCAGTTTCCTCCGAACACGGCACGGGTATAGGCGACGTCCTCGACGAGGCTGTAAGCTGGTTTGAAAAGGGCGAAAACGAAGAGGACGACAGCGTTAAAATAGCCGTCGTAGGAAAACCCAACGCGGGCAAAAGCAGCCTTGTAAACAAGCTTTTGGGCTTCGAGCGTTCTATTGTGACAGATATCGCGGGCACCACGCGCGACGCGCTCGATACAAAATTCACTTACGACGGAAAAAATTACACCATTATCGATACTGCGGGGATACGCAAAAAGAGCAAGGTTGAGGACGATATAGAGTATTATTCGGTAATGCGCGCGTTCGACGCCGTGCGCCGCGCGGACGTCTGCCTTTTAGTGGTGGACAGCTCCGACGGGCTCACCGAGCAGGACACAAAAATTATAGGCTACGTTCACGAACAGGGTAAACCCTCCGTAATCGTAATGAATAAGTGGGATTTGATTGAAAAGGATACGAACACCATAAACAAGTTCGAAAGCAAGCTTAAAGAAGACTTGAAGTTTATGGATTATTTTAAATCGATTTATATTTCCGCGAAAACGGGGCAGAGAACGGAAAAGATTTTATCGCTCGTCGACGAGGTTGTATCTCATGCGAATTACAGGGTAGCTACGGGCACGCTGAACGACGTAATTTCCGACGCCGTCCGCGCGAACGAACCGCCTTCTTACAACGGCAGGAGGCTGAAAGTTTACTACGCCTCGCAGGTTGCGGTTGCTCCGCCCACAATAGTGCTGTTTGTAAACAGTACCGATTTATTACATTTTTCATACGAAAGATTTCTCGAAAACACTTTGAGAAAGAGCTTCGACTTTTCGGGTACGCCCATTAAAATTCTGACGAGGGAAAAGAAAAAAGACTGATATGAAAGAGTTCGTCTTTTCTGATAAATGGTATTTGTTCGTAATCGCCGCGGTGGTCTGCTATTTCGTGGGCTGCTTCAATTTCGCCGTTTTGATTTCGCATTTCAAGCATAAGGATATACGTCGGGAGGGCAGCGGTAATCCGGGTACAATGAACATGACGCGCACCTTCGGCGTAAAGATAGGCGCGCTGAATTTGCTGTGCGATATTTTAAAGGGCGGCGTGCCCGTGCTTGTCGTGTACTTTCTGTTCAGAGGTTACGTCTTTGCGGGGACGGACGTCCGCGTTTCAGACTTTACGCGTTACCTTTGCGGAACTTGCGTTGTTATAGGTCATATTTTCCCCGTGACCTTCAAGTTTAAAGGCGGCAAGGGGATAGCTTCCACGCTCGGGCTGTTTATGTTCGCTCTTCCCTGCGAGAGGTGGTGGTTTGTATTTATTGCGATAGGCGTGCTCTTGCTCGTGATTTTGTATATCGCGGTTACGGAGTGGGGGTCGATGGGCTCGCTTCTCGGCGTTTCCTCTTATACGATATGGCAGGCGTTGATTTTTGCCGTACGGTACGCGGCGGAAATAAAAAACGTCTGGGTCATTTCGATTTTCGCATGTTTGCTGATAATAAATCTTCTGACGTGGTCTGCGCACCATAAAAATATTTTCAAATTGCTCGGCGGCGAGGAGCACCGCACCAAAGTTTTAAAGCATAAAAAGAAAATTCAATAAAAGTGTGAAAAACGGCGCGGAAGCAAGTTGCTTCCGCGCCGTAAATTCATTTTGGTCAATCTTTTTTGTCGTTGTTGTCGCCCGTGCTTTCTATCGAATTGATTTTGTATTCGATTTGCGGGTTTGCCGCGCAAAGCGCGTCGATAAAATCCTCGTACCATTCTTCTTTCACGCCGATTACGATAAAGCTTTTATTCTTGAAAAACAAGTTTAATTTATGCGTGGGGCGGTCGAGTAAAATTATTTCGATATCGTTTACGTCGCACTTGCTTTTGATGATCCCGAAGCTTATTTTAAAATATTTTTCGGTTATCGAATAGTAAGAAGAAATTAAAAGGCTTATAAGTATAACTAAAAGCACGACGGGAATTATAAACATTAAAACGTGCTGAATAATCGGATAGACGGGGTTAGCAGAAGAAGCTATGTCGCCCGTAATCACCGAATACAGATTTATACCGAAGCCGATAACGCAAAGCGCGATACCTATATAGATAAAAGCGGTAGTAACTTTCGTAAATTTGTATTTGAACTTTTTCATACGTCAATTATACTTTGCCGCACCGCAAAAAGCAATAAAAATCAATTGAAAAGTTTGTGTAATCTTTAAAACGGCAAATTATCTCGGTATTATCGGCGAGGGCAGAGGTGTGGGGTGGGGACGGGGTTTGCCTATCGGGTTTTCGTAGTGCGGGTCCTTGAAGCCTATACGTCCGTCGTCGTTGTCGTTTATACGGTATTCGTGCGTTGAGTTTCGTCCGTTGTCTGCGGCGCCGTCCGTACAGCCCGCAAAAATTATGCAAAGCGCGGCAATTAAAGCGATTAACAAAAAAAGTTTTTTCATATACACAGTATGTAAAACCGTAAAGAAGTTATTCAATCGCTTGAAATTTATCGAATTGTATGTTAAAATTCGTACGAATAAGGAAAAGCTTATGAAAAGATTTTTAACTGTGTTTCTGTGCTTAATTACGTTGTGTTTGTCGTTCGCATTTTCCGCGTGCGGCGGTGGCGATAAAGATACAATCACCGTATGTATGCCCGACGGCGCGCCCGCGCTTTCTATGGCTAAGTTTATGTCGGAGGATACGGATTTCGGCAGAAAGGTCGAGTATCGCGTAGTCGGCTCCTCCGAAATCGCAAGCTGCGTAACTAGCCTCGACGAAACAAAAAACGCCGACCTCTGCGTTTTGCCAGTAAATACGGCATGCAAGCTTGTGGGCGACGGTACGAAATATAAAATGCTGGGTACGGTAACGCACGGCAACCTGTTTATTGCCGCAGCTGCCGACGCGCAAGATCTTACCCGTGATAATTTTGCGGAGGAAATAGCGGGCAAAAAGGTGGGCGTGGTGAATTTGCCGGCCTTCCCCGGCGCTGTATTTAAGCTTTTACTGTCCGATTACGGCGTAAGCGACAAGGTTACGCTTTCGCCAGTTGCGGCAACCGAAATAAGCGGTACGGACGGGGCATTAGACTATTTCGTAATACCCGAACCGGCTGCAAGCTTAAGGGTGGGCAACGCAAACCTTAAACTTAAAATCGCGGGCAACCTGCAAAGCCTATACGGTGAGGACGGTTATCCGCAGGCGGTGCTCGTTGCAAAAGCAAGCCTTATCGAAAACGACGGTAAATTCATATCGAAGTTTATGGAAGAAATGACGGCTGCCGCCGACTGGCTTACGGACGAGGGCACTTCCGCAAGTACGATAATAACTGCGATAGCGGCGCATTACCCCGACCCCGAAAACACCGCCCCCGCATTTAACGAAAAGAACCTGACAAAAACGGTGATAGCAAACTGCGCCGTAAAATTCACGGGTGCTGAAACCGACAAGGATAAAATTATTGAGTTTTTGCGCAAGCTTAAAGCGGCGGGCGATGCTGCCGCGACGGAAGTGGCTGAAAGCTTTTTTTACAACGGCTCAAAATGATTAAAAAATTTTTCTCGCAAAGAAAATTGAATATTCTGTATTCGTCAGCCGCAATTCTTTTGATGTGGCTTATATGGGTAGCGGCTTATTATGCGGCGGGCAATCCGCTCGTCGTGCCGTCCTTTCCGGAAACGGCTTCAAGCTTTTTCAAGTATCTTGCGGACGGAGAATTCTGGCTTGCGGTATGCAATTCTTTTCTGCGTACGATAGCGGCTTTTCTCGTATCTTTTGCTCTCGCTTTAATATTTGCCGTACTGTCCGTTTTAAGCAGGTTTGCAAAAGTATTTTTAAAACCGTTTATAGTGTTCGTGCGTACTCTGCCCACTATGGCGGTGATGCTTATTATATTTAAAATCACGCTCGGCAACAGAGCGGTTTCGCCCGTAATCGTCACCGTGCTCGTGTTGTTTCCGCTGACATACGAGGGGCTTATGTCGGCTTTCGGCGCATATTCGGAAGAGCTTAAAGAGATGTCCGAGGTCTATAATATAAGCGTAAAGGACAGGCTTTTCAAAATTTATCTGCCGCTTGCCGCGCCTCAGGTGCTTTCGCGGACGGGTGCGGATATTTCGCTCGGGCTTAAAGTTATGATTTCCGCGGAGGTGCTCGTAAGCACGGCGAAAGGGCTGGGCGGGATGATGCAGCTCCAAAGTATCGCAGGCGAGGTTGCAAATCTTGCCGCGCTTACGCTTGCGGCGGTCGTTCTGGGGCTTATAATCGACGTTATTTTTTCGTGTATCGAAAAGTACGCGTTCGGTTGGAGGCATAAAGAGGTGACAGGCTTTGGAAATTAAAAACTTAACTAAGCGCTACGGTGAAATCGCCGTTTACGAAAATTTTAATCTTACGGTTGAGGACGGACTGATTACCTGTATTCTCGGTGAAAGCGGAAGCGGAAAAACCACGCTTTTAAACGCGGTTGCGGGGCTTACGGAATACGAGGGTGAAATCACACAAAAAAAATGCTCGTATGTGTTTCAGTCGCCCCGTCTCGTGCCTTGCCTTACGGTAGAGGACAACCTTAAACTCGTGTGCAAGGACACCGACAGAATTTTTGAAGCGCTGAAAAATCTCGGTATAGAGGACAAGGCAAAGGAGTATCCCGTAAGACTTTCGGGCGGTCAGGCGCAGCGCGTTTCGCTTGCCAGAGCTTTTTTGCACGGAGGCGAAATAATGCTTCTTGACGAGCCCTTTTCCGCGCTCGACTTGAAGCTGAAATATTCCGTTATGCGGCTTTTCAAAGAAGTATGGCAGAGGACGAAGCCCGCGGTGCTGTTCGTAACGCACGACGTGGACGAGGCCCTGCTTTTATCCGACAGGATAATAATTATAGAGAGCGGAAAAATAAAGGCGGATTTTATAAACGACAGCGGTGACGAGCACCTCAGATTGAAAATAATCGATATTTTACTTGACAACGGAGCGGATTAATTTTATACTGAAAAAAAACAGTAGGGAGAATAATTTATGAAGAAATTTTTCAGCGAATTCAAAGCTTTTATAACCCGCGGAAACGTTTTGGATATGGCTGTCGGAATAATTGTCGGCGGCGCGTTTACGGCGATAATCACCGCGCTCGTAAACCATATCTTGAACCCGTTGCTTGCAATGATTCCCGGCTCAGGCGATACGGGTGCGTTGCAGGTGGTTTTGAGAGAAGTGCTTGACGCGGACGGAAAGCTTGATTTATCTAAATCCGTAATTTTGGATTTCGGTGCGGTGATATCCGCAATCGTGACGTTTCTTTTAACCGCGCTTATGCTTTTTACCATAATAAAGGTAATAAATTCCGTGCACAACAAAGGTAAAAAGTTTGCCGAAAAGCAGAAGAAGGCACTGGAGGAAAAGCGCAAAAAGGGCGAAATATCCGAGGAACAGGCTAAAGAGGAAGCAACGAAAATCGAGCAGGCGGCGCCCGTTGCGCCTGTGGAGACAACCGACGACTTGCTTCGCGAAATACGCGACCTGTTAAAGGCAAAAAACGACGCGACAAACGAATAAGATAAAATACCCTGCGGTTTCGCGGGGTATTTTTATAAAATTTAATAAAAAAATGTATTCAAAAAGTTTTCTTTTCACAATATATTGTGTTATAATAGTTTCGTGGCTTGCAGATGTTGTGTTTTATACAATGAAGAAAGTGAAGCCGGAGCGGAAAGCCATAATAAAAAAGTATACGTTCAGCACGCCGATAACAGGCATTAAAATCATAAGAAGCAGATTTTTGGTGCGGTATCGCAATATGAACATACTTACGTAAATTGCTATGGCTCCGCCGAGTATGGCGGTTAGAATAAGCTTGCCGTCGCCGCTGTGCATTTTTGCCTCGTCCCTGCCGAATTCGTCGCGTTGGGATTTGAGAAGCAATACGGCGTAAAAATTAACGGCGAGTATATACACGATAAAAATAATGTATAGTAGTAGCATACAAAAAGTATGCCGCGATTGAAAAGTTTAATACGAGAGGTTTTACAATATGGCAAAAGTTGCTGTGATTATGGGCAGTAAATCTGATTTCGGCGTAGTCAAACCCGCAGTAAGCGTTATTAAAGGCTTCGGTGTCGACGTTGATGTCAGGGTTATTTCCGCACACAGAACGCCCGAGGAAGCCCATGAGTTTTCGCACACGGCAAAGGAGCGCGGGGTAGAGGTTATTATATGCGCGGCAGGTAAAGCCGCACATCTCGGTGGGGTCATTGCGGCAAACACTACGCTTCCCGTAATAGGGCTCCCAGTCAAGACCGATATGATGGGCGGGCTTGACAGCCTTTTATCGATAGTGCAGATGCCGTCCGGCATTCCTGTTGCCACGGTAGGGGTGAACGGAGGCGAAAACGCGGGTCTGCTTGCGTTGCAGATTCTCGGTATAAAGTACCCCGAAATTGCGGTAAAACTTTCAGAGTATAAAGAGAAAATGAGAGGCAAAATCAATTCGGACGACGTTGCTCTTCAACAGGAGTTGAAAGAGCTTTGAACTCATACCCGCAGTGTACTCTGCGGGTTTATTAATTGACGTTAAATAAAAATTAATTTTTTTAGGAGAATCATATGCAGAAAAAGGAACAGCTTTACGAAGGCAAGGCAAAAAAGGTATTTGCGACCGAAAACCCCGATTACGTTATCGTATCTTACAAAGACGACGCAACCGCTTTTAACGGGCTCAAAAAGGGCACTATCACGGGCAAAGGCGTTATAAATAACAAGATGAGCAATCTTATGATGTCCATGCTCGAAAAGAAGGGTATACCCACGCATTTCGTAGAGCAGCTCGACGACAGAAACACGGTCGTCAAAAAGGTTGAAATCGTTCCTCTCGAAGTAATAATAAGGAACGTTGCGGCAGGCAGCTTTTCGAAAAGATACGGCGTTGCGGAAGGTACGAAATTCGCCTCGCCCACGATTGAGTTTTCCTATAAGAACGACGACCTCGGCGACCCTTTAATTAACGATTATCACGCGTTGGCGTTGAAGCTTGCCACCAAAGAAGAAATCGAAACAATAAAAAATATGGCTTTCGCCGTGAACGATGCGATGATTGAGTTTTTCAAGCATCTTCATATCGACCTTATAGATTTCAAACTCGAATTCGGCAGATTTAAAGGTCAGATAGTGCTCGCGGACGAAATTTCGCCCGATACATGCCGCTTCTGGGAAGCAGGCAGCTGGGACACCACAAAACACGTAAGCCTTGATAAGGACAGATTCCGCAGAGATTTGGGCGGTGTAGAGGACGCCTACAACGAAGTGTTCAAACGCCTTACGGGAGAGTAATAAATGGGCGGTTTTTTCGGTTCGGTAAAGAAGAGCAGCGCGGTTTTCGACGTTTTTCTCGGTACCGATTATCATTCCCATCTCGGCACGAAACGCGGCGGCATGGCAGCGTACGACAAAACGCTGGGTTTACAGCGTGAAATACATAATATAGAAAACGCGCCGTTCAGAACCAAGTTCGAGCGGACTTTATCCGAAATGAAGGGCAACGCGGCGATAGGCTGTATAAGCGACACTCACCCGCAGCCCCTTTTAATGGTTTCAAAGCTCGGCACGTACGCTATCTGTACGATAGGCATAATCAATAACGCGAAAGCCATTATGGATAAATTGCTCGCCCGCGGCGGGTATTTCGACGCTATGACGGGCAGCACCGTCAATTCAAACGAAATAGTGGCGGCGCTTATTAACAGTAAGGACAGTTACGTCGAGGGTATACGTTACGCGCAGGAGCAAATCGAAGGTACGGCGTCAATACTGCTGCTTACCGATAAAGGTACGCTGATTGCCGCAAGGGATAAGTTCGGTAGACTGCCTATACAGATAGGCAGATGCGAGGACGGTTACTGCGTTTCTTTCGAGAGCTTTGCATATAAGAAATTAGGTTATACGGACGAGCGCGAACTCGGCCCCGCGGAAATAGTGGAAATTTCGGCGGACGGCGTAACACAACTTGCCCCCGCAGGCAGGGAAATGCGCGTCTGCGCTTTTCTCTGGTCGTACTACGGTTATCCGACGTCGTCTTACGAGGGTAAAAACGTCGAGGTGGTGCGCTGTAAAAACGGAGCGATTTTTGCCGAAAACGATGCAAAAACACGCGATCTGCACGACGTCGATTACGTCGGCGGGGTGCCCGATTCCGGTACTCCGCACGCGATAGGCTACGCCAACGCAAGCCAAATTCCGTTTGCGCGCCCCTATATCAAATACACTCCGACGTGGTCTCGCAGTTTTATGCCCGTTAATCAGGACGAACGCAATAAAATTGCCAAAATGAAGCTTATCCCCGTACACGAGTTTATCGAGGGTAAAAATCTTTTGCTTGTAGACGACTCTATCGTAAGGGGCACTCAGCTTAAAGAAACTGTTGAATTTTTATATTCGCACGGGGCGAAAGCCGTTCATATGCGTTCGGCGTGTCCGCCCATAATGTACGGCTGCAAGTACCTTAATTTTTCGCGGTCATCCGGCGATATGGATTTGATTACCCGTCGCACGATAATGGAGCTCGAAGGCGAAGAGGGCTTTCGGCATCTGGAAGAATACAGCGATTCGTCGACGACGCGAGGCAAAGCGATGCGCAAAGCGATTTGCGATAAGTTCAAATTCGAGTCGCTTGAATTTCAGTCTTTGGAGGGCTTGACCGAAGCTATCGGCATCGAGCCCTGCAAGCTCTGCACTTATTGCTGGACAGGCAAGGAGTAAGAATGGACGAACTTCACGAAGAATGCGGCGTGTTCGGCGTATACTCGCAGGAAAACCGAGACGTCGCGCACACCGTTTATTACGGGCTTTACGCTTTGCAGCACCGCGGACAGGAATCCGCGGGTATTGCGGTAGCGTACGCCGATAAAATAATTTATCACAAGGGAATGGGGCTTGTCCCCGACGTGTTTTCGGGCGGAAATATTGATAAATTGCCTGAGGGGGATATCGCGATAGGTCACGTTAGGTATTCCACAACGGGCGCAAGCCAGCTGCTGAACGCGCAACCGGTAGTTTTTACCGGCAAGTGCGGGAAAATGGCGCTTGCGCACAACGGCAATCTTACAAACACGAAACAGCTTCGCGACGAAATGATAGAAAAGAACGCCGTATTTCAGACGACTATCGACTCCGAAGTAATGGCGATATATATCAACAGTCTTTCGGACGGGGATATACTTACGGGCGTAAAACGCGCGTGCCCGAAATTCAAAGGTTCGTATGCGCTAGTTATAATGACGACTGATAAGCTTATCGCCGTGCGCGACCCTTACGGAATCAGACCTCTGTGCATAGGCACCGTCGAGGGCGACTACTTGGTCGCAAGCGAAACCTGCGCGTTGGATGCGGTAAGCGCGAACTACCTCCGCGACGTAAAGCCGGGTGAAATCGTCGTTATCGACAGTGAAGGTATTCATTCATTTTTTATGGATAATCTTCCCGATTGCAGCAAAATGTGTATTTTCGAATACGTTTATTTTGCAAGGCACGATTCGGTTATGGAGGGAATGAGCGTTTACGAAGCGCGCAAGGAGGCGGGCAGGCTGCTTGCAAAACACTGCCCCGTCGAAGCCGACCTCGTTTCGGGTGTACCCGATTCCGGCAACGTTGCGGCGCGCGGATACGCGGAAGAGAGCGGAATACCCTTTGTCGAAGCGCTTGCAAAAAACAGATACGTCGGCAGGACGTTTATTCAGCCCGACCAACATCAGCGCGAAAACAGTCTGAACGTAAAAATGAACGCGCTGCGAGCTAATGTCCGCGGTAAGCGGGTAATAATAATCGACGACTCGATAGTGCGCGGAACGACTATGCGCAAGATAATCAAAATGCTGCGTGGTGCCGGTGCGAGCGAAGTGCATATAAGGGTGTGTTCGCCTATAATCAAGCACCCGTGTCACCTCGGTATAGATATTCAGACCTATTCGCAGCTTATAGGCGCGTATAAAACCGAAAAACAGATTTGCGAAAGTCTTGGCGCGGACAGCGTCAGATATCTTACCGTAAAACAGCTTGTAAGCACCTGCAAGGGCGCAAACATCGGCTTTTGTCTCGGTTGTTTCAACGGCGATTATCCCTATCCGTTAGAGGGCTACGAAGCGGATAAATTAAAACTCGAATAAATTACGGAGAAAAATATATGGCGATTTCTTATAAAGACAGCGGAGTAGACGTAGAGAGAGGCTACAAAGCCGTACAGCTTATGAAAGAACACGTAAAATCCACGTATACCAAAGGCGTTCTGGGCGATTTGGGTTCCTTCGGCGGATTTTTTCAGATGCCCGAGGGTATGAAACAGCCCGTGCTCGTTGCGGGTACCGACGGCGTCGGCACAAAACTCAAATACGCGATAATAGCGGACAAGCACGACACGATAGGCATCGACGCGGTGGCAATGTGCGTGAACGACATAGTCTGTCAGGGCGCGAAGCCGCTTTTCTTCCTCGATTATTTCGCGACGGGCAGTTTAAGCCCCGAAAAGGTTGCAACCGTCGTTTCGGGCATTGCCGAGGGGTGCAGGCAGTCTGACGCCGCGCTTATCGGCGGCGAAACTGCCGAAATGCCCGGTTTTTATCCCGAAGGCGAATACGATATCGCAGGCTTTGCGGTCGGCGTGGTAGATAAAGAAAGGATAATAAACGGAAGCGGTATTAAAGCGGGCGACGTGCTTATCGGGCTTAAATCGAGCGGCGTGCATTCAAACGGTTATTCGCTCGTCAGAAAGCTGTTCGGCGAAGATATCGAAAAGCTTGAAAAATACGACGAAGAGCTCGGCGCAAAACCTATCGACGTGCTTTTGACGCCTACGAGGATTTACGTAAAAAGCATACTCGCGCTTATTGAGAAAGTAAAGGTAAAGGGCATAGCGCACATCACGGGCGGCGGATTTATCGAAAATATTCCCCGTATCTTCCCCGAAGGTATCGGCTGCGAAATAGACACTTCGTCCTATGAACTTCCCAAGGTATTCAAGGTTATGCAAAACCGTGCGCAAATTACCAAAGAGCAGATGTACAACACCTTCAACATGGGTATAGGCATGGTGGTATGCGTAGATAAACGCGACGTAAAGGCAACGGTAAGACAGCTCGAGCTCACCGGCGAAAGCTGCGTAGTGCTCGGCAAAACCGTAAGAGGGAAAGGGGTTATTCTCAAATGAAACGCATAGCCGTTTTCGCCAGCGGCGGAGGAACCGATTTTCAGTCGGTAATCGACGCCAACGAAAGGGAAAAGTTTTGCGAAATAGTTTACTTAATCGCCTCCAAGCCCGATATCGGCGCAATCGAAAGGGCGCAAAAGCACGGCATATCCACGGCCGTATTTGCAAAAGCGGACTATCCCGACCTCGATATGCTTTATACCGAATTAACTTACCTTTTAAACGTCAACCGCGTGGATTACATAGTGCTTGCAGGTTGGCTTAAAATCATTCCCGAAAGCTTTATAAAAAAATTCGAGGACAGAATAATCAACGTTCACCC
>DOCD01000074.1 GCA_003503945.1 Clostridiales bacterium
CGGGGAAGGTGTTTTTGCTTTGAAAAGCAAAAACGGATGAGGGATAAAATACCTAACCTCATCAGTCTGCTACGCAGACAGCTTCCCCTTTAACGCAAGGGGAAGCCTACATTAAAGCAAACAGTTTTTCCCTGTCGGCGATAATTTGGGCGACCTTACTTATATACGTCGGGATATCCTTGGGGGAAGCAAGGCGCTCGATACGGTTTTCGTCGCCGAAAAGCTTTTTGGATATCGCGTTCGCGCCGACGGCGATATTATCCGAAATTTCCTCCATTACGTTTATATTGTATACGCAGGGCTTGCCGCCTTTGCACCAGCCAACGTTTTCGAGCCCGCCCGCCTGATACTTCTGGCGGTACATATAGTACGGCGAATATCCCGCCGCTTCGAGCTTGTCGCGCGATAAATTCACCATATTGGCAATCCCAGAAACGTTCAGCCTTTTCACGTTCTCTTTAAGCTTTGCGCCCGACTTTAAAGACAGCGTGTGCACGGTTATGTTTGCGGGGTTTAAAAAAGTCACTTCGTCCAACGAATACTCAAAGTCCTTTACGCCCTCTTCAGCAAGCCCCGCAATCAAATCGACATTGATGTCGAAGCCGTACTTTTCAGCCGTTTTATAGGCTTTAAAGAACTGCTCTGCGGTGTGCTTTCTGCCTATCGCCGCGAGCGTTTTGTCGTTCAGCGACTGCGGGTTTACGCATATCCTCGTTACGCCGTATTCCTTTGAAAGCATAAGCTTTTCTTCAGAAAACACGTCGGGTCTGCCCGCCTCCACGGTGTATTCGGGTATAGATGGAAAAGTTTCGGCAACCGCTTTATAAATTTTTTCAAGCTGAACGGCTTCTATAACGAACGGCGTGCCGCCGCCTATGTAGACGCTGTTTAGCTTTTTTACAAGCGGCTTTACAGAACGTATTTCCCCGATAAGGCAATCGATATATTCGTCGACGTACTTTTTCGTAGCCGTTATAGGCGCGGTGATAAACGAGCAATATTCGCACTTGGTCGGGCAAAAGGGTATGCTTATAAACAAATCCTGACCGCCGCCTTTGTCGTAAATTCCCTTTTGCGCGGCGATTGTCTTTTCGACGAGCAAAGTGTTCGCTTCGGATACGTCCATTTGCTTAAACAGATTTTTAAAATCGCGCCCCGCCGAAATTTCGGCATACGCGAGCTTTGTCGGGCGTATGCCCGTGAGCGCGCCCCAGGGGAGCCGACCGTATCGCTTTGAAAGCACGTTGTAAAAAGCGAGCTTTGCGAACCTTTTTGCAAGCCGCTTGAATTCGAGGTCGCCTTCAACCTCGCATTCGTTTTCGAAATCGTAAAATTCGCCGTCGCACTCGACGGCGTTAAAAAATTTTCCGCTTCCGAAAGAAAAATAATGCCCGAAATCCTTATCCTCGCAACCGAACGCGCGGATAACGTCCATAATTTCGGGTTTTAAATACTCGCTGTTAGTGTTAAGCATATGGATTATACCTTTTTTCGTATGCCGACGTCGTGTCCTCGCCGTGGCCGCAATAGAGGTTTAAATTGCCTGCGAGCGCGAGAAGCTTTTTTACGCTTTTAGTAAGCTGCGCCGCGCTGCCCGTGGGCAAATCGCACCTTCCCACGCTGCCGCAAAAAAGGGTGTCGCCCGTAAAAAGGCAATCGCCCGCAAGATAGCATACCCCGCCCGCCGTATGACCGGGCGTATGGATAACTTTGAAGTTTATGCCCGCAACTTCTATGCATTCGCCGTCGGAAAGCGTTTTGTATATTTTAAAATCGGGGATATACACCCCGCCGAAAATGCCTTTATTTTCGGCGGAAAATATGTACTCCGCCTCTTTTTCGCCGCAGTACACGGGCACGCCCTTTGCGTAGAATATTCCGCACCCGCCGACGTGGTCGAAGTGTCCGTGCGTCAACAGCACCGCCGCGGGTGCAAGCCCGCGTTTTACGCATTCGTCGTAAACGCTCTCTTCCGCGCAGTCGACGATTACGGCGCTTTTTCCGTCCGCCGTGACTATATACGAATTGCACCCGAACCCGTGCGGATAAATTTTAATAACCTGCATATATACCCTCGGCAATCAGTTCGACGTTCTGTATACTTCTATTATTCGCTTATCTTTTTTAAGGCGGTTAATGAGTAAATCCATATCCGAGCGCTTATTGAGCTTTACTTTGATTTCGAACTCCGCCTGCTTTTCCTTATTCATTCTGCCGTTTATCGCCGTCATACTTATGTGCAGAAAAGAAATTTCGGAAGTAATGAACGACATTAGCCCCTCGTGGTCTTCCGCGATGATTTTTATGCCCGCGATGAAGTCGACGAGCTCGCCCGTCCAGCGCGCGGGTTGCAGCCTGTCTTTATCCTCGCCCTTTAAATTAGGGCAGTCGCTGCGGTGAACGATGACCCCCCTGCCGCGCGAAACGAAGCCCGTTATTTCGTCGCCGGGGACGGGATTACAGCACTGCGCAAAGCGCACCAGAAGCCCGCTTAAACCCTTTATTTCCACGCTGTTCGCAGGGGTGTTTTTAAGCTTGTCGGTGGAAATTATGTTCTGGGGTTTGGGTATTTCTTTCTTATAATAATCAATAAGCTTGAAAATTATCTGGTTAACGCTGACCGCGCCGTACCCGACGGAGGCGAACATTTCGTTCACCGAAGCGAAAACAAGCTTATTCGAAAGCTTTTTAAAGGACTCCTCCGTGAGAATATCCGCAAGCGAATAACCGCGGCGTTTGGCTTCCGCTTCGAGCATTGCCTTGCCCTTGACAGCGTTTTCTTCCTTCATTTCGCGCTTGAAAAACGCGCGTATTTTTGCGCGGGCGGAACCCGATTTTACGAATTTGAGCCAATCCCACGAGGGACCTTTGCCGTTGGCTTGCGTTAAAATTTAAACGACGTCGCCCGTATTTAAAGTTGAATTTAGCGCGACGATTTTGCCGTTTACCTTTGCTCCGACGCACTTGTTGCCGACTTCGGAGTGAATTGCATAGGCAAAATCGACGGGGGTTGCCTCAAGCGGCAAAGAAATAACTTTGCCGTGCGGGGTAAACACCAGAAGCTCGTTATCGTACAAGTCGTTTTTAAGGCTGTCGACAAACTCTTTCGAGTCGTTCAGACTGCCCTGCCAGTCCATTACGTCGCGTATCCAGGAAAGGCGCTGGTCGAAGCCCGTTTCGGAAATTTTCTGTTCCTTGTACTTCCAGTGCGCGGCGATACCGTACTCGGCCATTTCGTGCATTTCACGCGTGCGTATCTGTATTTCGAAGAACTGCCCGAAGTTTGTAACGACGGTCGTATGCAGCGACTGATAGAGGTTGCGTTTGGGCGTGGCGATATAGTCCTTTATCCTGCCGGGGACAGGCTTCCACTGCTTGTGGATTTTGCCCAGAACCTCGTAGCACTCCTCCGTGGTTTCGACGATAACGCGCACGGCGGATAAGTCGTAAATCTGGTCGAGCGATTTGCCCTGATTTTTCATCTTTTTATATATGGAATAAAAATGCTTGGGTCTGCCGAAAACCTCGCCGCCTATCCCGCTCTCTTCAAGCAGCTTTTTTAGCTCTTTAACCACGAAGTCGACGAAGTCGTGCCGCTCGGCGAGCTTCTGGTGAATGTTTGTCACAAGGTATTCGTAGCCTTCGGGGTCGAGGTATTTCAGGCATAAATCTTCGAGCTCGCACTTGATTTGCGAGATACCCAGTCTGCCCGCGAGCGGGGTGAAAATTTCAAGCGTTTCCTTTGAAATGCGCTGTTGGCGTTCGTTGGAAAGGAAGTTAAGAGAGCGCATATTGTGAAGCCTGTCGGCGAGCTTGATTATTATTACGCGCACGTCGTTCGCCATTGCGACGAAAATTTTACGGAAGTTTTCCGCATCCTCCTCCTCGTGCGTCTGGTAATGTATTTTATCGAGCTTGGTTACGCCGTCTACGAGCGTAAGTATTTCCGTGCCGAAAAGCCCGCGGATATCCTCCGCGGTTGCGGGCGTATCCTCGATAACGTCGTGCAGAAACGCCGCAGCGACGGACGGAACGTCCATACCGAGGTCGATTAATATTTCCGCCACGGCGCAGGGGTGCGTAAAGTACGGCTCGCCCGAGGCGCGCTTCTGCCCCTCGTGCATGGTTTCCGCGTAGCGGTATGCCGAAAGCAACAGCTCCCTGTCGTTTTCCGGATAGTTTGCATAAATTTTATCAAGTACGGTTTTCATATTCTTTCACGCTGTTTATTACGTTATAAAGCTCGGAATTTGTAAGCGCGCTTTTGACGCCGCGGCGGACAACAAGTCTGCCGTTCTCGAAATATATCAGAGAAAGCTGACAGAATACCGAAAGCGCAAACGCCGTCTGTACCGCGCCGAAGCCGAATTTGTCGTCGAGCGCGGTTTCGGCGATATCCTGCCCCGCCTTCGACGAATTCGCGGACACAGCCGAAAAAATTTTCAAAAGGCTTTCTCTGTCGGCGGTAACCTTGCCGAAGTAATTATTGCCCCTGTATTCGCTTATAATAACTTCCTTGCCCGCAAGCGATTGAAGCCTTACCCCCGCGGGCGGCTCGTCGAGAAACACCGCGCGGCGAAAGCCGCTTAAATCGATATCGTTCAAGGGGGATACGACCACGCAGTCCGCAAGGTTGCCCGACGACAGATTGAACAGCCCCGTCGGCAGGCCGCGCGTTACATAGCGGGAAAGCGTTTCGTATTCGTTTGCGATATACACCGTGCCGAAATCGGGTTTTCCGGAAAGCATTTCGTTTATACTCTCGGCGGAAGCTT
>DOCD01000041.1:0-191 GCA_003503945.1 Clostridiales bacterium
TTATTATAATAAATAATAACCCCGAAACCGTTTCCACCGATTTCGACACGGCGGACAGACTGTATTTCGAGTCTCTTACGCCGGAGGACGTGCAGAACGTAATCGATATAGAAAAGCCTTACGGCGTAGTTATCACGTTCGGCGGTCAGACGGCTATAAAGCTTTGCAGTTATCTCGATAAAAAGGGCGTG
>DOCD01000041.1:462-2559 GCA_003503945.1 Clostridiales bacterium
AAGGGCGTGCGTATACTCGGTACGCCCGCCGACAGCGTCGACCTCGCGGAGGACAGAGAGAGGTTTGACGAGCTTTTGGAACAGTTCGGCATAGCCCGCCCGAAGGGGCTCACCGTAATGTCGAAGGAAGAAGCGGTCAAAGCGGCGGAAAAGCTGGGTTATCCCGTATTGCTTCGCCCGTCGTACGTCATAGGCGGACAGAATATGACCATTGCCTTTACGCAGAACGACATTGAACGCTATATGGACGTAATACTCGCCCAGAAGATTGAAAATCCCGTGCTTTGCGACAAATATTTAATGGGCACCGAGCTCGAAGTAGACGCAATTTCCGACGGGGAGGACGTGCTTATTCCGGGAATTATGCAGCATATCGAGCGCGCGGGCGTGCACAGCGGCGACTCTATCGCGGTTTATCCTCCTTATAATCTAAGCGACGCAATGCTGAAAAAAGTCGTGGATATATCTACGAAGCTTGCAATATCATTAAAAACCAAGGGGCTTATCAACATTCAGTATTTGATTTACCATAACGAATTGTATGTTATCGAGGTAAATCCCCGCGCTTCGAGGACTATCCCGTATATTTCAAAGGTTACGGGCGTGCCTATGGTTGAGCTCGCTACGAGAATAATTCTAGGCGCTAAGCTTAAAAAGCTCGGTTACGGAACGGGGCTGTATCCAAATTCACCGTACGTTGCGGTAAAAGTGCCCGTGTTCTCTTTTGAAAAACTGAACGACGTAAATTCCCAGCTCGGCCCCGAAATGAAGTCGACGGGAGAGGTTCTGGGTATCGGCAAGACGATAGAGGAGGCTTTGTTTAAGGGGCTTGTTTCGGCGGGCTTTAATATGAAGCACCCTACGAAGAATAATCCGTCGGGCATCTATTTCACAATTAACGACCAGGATAAGAGCGAAATCGTAAATATCGTCAAGAAGTTCGCCGATTTGGGGCTCAATCTGTATGCGACCCACGGCACGGCCAACGTAATCAGAAGTGTGGGGCTGGAATGTACCGATGTCGCCAGACTGTCAAGCAACGAAGAAATTTTCAAGCTTATGGACGAGGGTAAAATTGACTATATCGTCTATACCGGTAAAACCGACGTCGAGTCAATTTCTAACTATATAAGTATGCACCACCATGCAATACTGCTGGGGATAACCGTCCTGACTTCGCTTGATACAACGAACGCGCTTGCGGACGTCATTGCGGGCAGATATAATGAATTCAATACCGAGCTTGTGGACATAAACAATTTAAGGAAAGAAAAGCTCAAACTCAAATTCTGTAAGATGCACAGTTGCGGAAACGACTACATTTTCTTCAACAACATGGACAATAAAATTAACTGCCCCGAATCGCTTGCAATCAATTTTTCCGACAGGCATTACGCGATAGGCGCTGACGGGGTAGTCCTTATAGAAAAATCGGAAGTTGCCGACGCAAAAATGCGCGTATTCAATCGAGACGGCAGCGACGGCGGTATGGCGGCTAATCCGATGAGGTGCGTTGCAAAATATCTGTTCGATAACGGTATGACGGGCGAAAATCTGTCCGTCGAGAGCAGTAACGGCGTTAATCGGCTTTTCGTAAACTCGTTTAACGGTAAGGCGAGCTCTGTTTCAGTAAATCTGGGCAAAGCCGTTTTCGACGGAAAATTGATTCCTTCCGGATTTGACGGCGATATAATAGGTAAAGAGTTGACTTTCGGCGGAAAAACGTATAATATTACGCTTGTAAACGTTGGCAACCCGCATTGCGTGATTTTTTGCGATAAAGTGGAAGAAGCAGATATGGAAGAAATAGGTCAGGCCGTAACCGAATCGGGATATTTTCCTCACGGGGTTTACGTTGATTGCGTGCGCGTCGTCAACAACGTGACGATTAAGCTGCGTCTTTGGGAAAAGAGAAACGGTGAAACGCTGTCGTGCGGCACGGCGGCGGCTGCGGCGGCTGTTGCTGCGGTGGTAAACGGTTATTGCCTTAAAAACGAAATAATAACGGTTAAGCTTAAAGGCGGCGATTTGTTTGCGAAATACGACGAAAACGGCGAAGTCGAGCTTGACGGAACGGTCAAACAATCGTTCGAGGGT